>NZ_DATCSL010000012.1:0-12823 GCF_036568485.1 Thiomicrospira sp. | reverse complement strand
TGTACTGGTCAAGCAATTTCGGACACATCCCGTTTATAATTTTCATACTCAATAGGACTCATGTCACCATTGCTCGTATGAAGCCTTTCTAAGTTGTAATAGCGCATATACGCTTTCACATCGTCAATCATATGCTCATGGTTAGGTTGATGTACTTTGAGCAGCCAGTCATGCTTTAAGCTGCCAAAGAACCTTTCAACCACGGCATTATCCCAACACGCGCCAACATCGCCCATCGAGGCACGGATTTGGAGCTGTTTAAGCTGCGCTCTAAATGCGTCACTGGTATATTGTGATCCACGATCACTATGAAAGATCACCCCTTTGGGCGGTTTTCTAAGCCAGTAGGCTTGCTTGAGCGACTCTAGCACGAGTTCGGTGGTCATGCGCGGACTAATTGACCAACCGATAATTCGGCGTGAATACAAGTCCATTACCACACTTAGATATAGCCAACCCTGTGCGGTTTTTAAATAGGTGATATCACCAGCCCACACTTGGTTCATGCCTGTGGGGTTAAAGTCCATGTTCACAAGGTTATCCGCAACAGCGTGGCTTGGATCCCGTTTGGTGGTGACTTTGAATGCAACGCGCTGATCAACCTTTAGGTTTAAGACTTCCATTAACTTGATGACTTTGTTGCGCCCAACCTTAAAGCCTTCTTTACGTAATCGCTTCATTAGTTCTCGTGAGCCGAGACTGTTTCGGCTGGCTATAAAAAGGGCTTTAGCTCGCCGATACAGTCGCAGTTGTTCTTCGGTAATAATAGCTTTGGGACGTTTGACCCAATCGTAATAACCGGAGCGGCTAAAGCTCATCACCTTGCAGCTTAACTTAACCGAGTAGCCTTCTTGCGCCAACATATGGATAAACTCAAATCCTAGTGCATTTCTCGGGCGAAGAAGGCGGAGGCCTTTTTTAATATGTCTTTTTCCATTCGAAGCCGCTTGTTTTCATCACGCAGCTTTTTGAGCTCTTCACGTTCATCATCGCTTAAAGCCGGACCACTGGCTTGCGCTTCAAGCTTGTCTTTCCACTTGTAAAGCAAGTTTGGATTAACGCCTAGCGCTTGTGCCGCTTCAGCAACGCTATAACCTTGCTCAGTGACAAGCGCGACCGCTTCTTGTTTAAATTCTTTGGTGTAAGTTTTATAAACTCGCTTCTGACTCATAACCACTCCTAGATTCGACAACATCTATTGTCTCTCATTGAAGTGTCCGTTTCTATTAGACCAGTTCAAAGAAACTGGTCGAATCAAATGCATTGCAATCAAATCTTTCAGAATCGAAACCGCAAAATCCTCAATCATTGTTTGCTCCAACCCGAGATCTTCACACAAGCACCGCAATAATGTCCTGACAGTCGCTTGCTCCGAATTATCGCTCATGGCTTGAACCAACTCATACAGCACAGGCGATAACTCCATAAACTGAACCTGATCCATTTCATCGCGAAAAGCCAACAGTGTCGTAATACATTCCGGCTTTGGCTCGTCTGAATTCTCCAGCGTCATCTTATGCACCGGCCACTCGTAGGCTAAAGGGTAAGCAACGGGGGAAAGTTCGTAAACACCGTCTAACTCAGGGGCAACATCCAAAGGGTTGACAAAGCCCTCTTCTTCAGCAATGGTCAATGCCAATTCAACCCATTCATAATGAGCCAGCTCCAACATGTAATCCGGATCACCTGACTGAGGTTCAAATTCATTCTGTAAAAACAAAATGAATTCTTGTCCTAGCTCATGAAACAATGGCGTTTTAGAACGATGCTTAACCATATATTCTCGGACAATTTCTTGCCAACGTTCCTCGCCCACAATGCTTTTTAACACGGGAAACAGGTTTGAGAAAAACTCATACAGGTTGTTAAAAAACAAAGACTCATAAGCCTTTAAGCGTTTGGGGTCAATGTCCTGTGCTATTTCAGCCAGGACTGGCTCATTTTCAACGGAATAAGGGGCATTTTCAGGGTTGCGAATATGGTTTGAAAACAAATATTGCAGGCGTTGAAATTTCGGCAGTTCTTCAAAATCATTTGGCTTCATAAGGGGTCCATTGGCGCTGTGCCTCTCGAATCTGGCTAACCTCTAACATGAGTTCAGACATTGGAGGAATGTTGAAATCTCTTTCCAGTAACGTAGGGTGACGTCCATGATAGGTATAGGTTTCATCCAATAAATCCCACACTTGAGGTTTTACATTCTGGCCATGCGTATCAATTTTTAAGTCGTCGGCTTCGTCAAAGTGCCCAGCCATATGGCAATACATAATGCGTTCGGTGGGCATTTTTTTCATAAATTCGGTCGCATCATACTGATGATTGATGCTGTTGACAAACGTATTGTTCACATCAAATAAAAGACCACAATCGGCTTCTTCAACCACTGCATTGATAAACTCGGCTTCCGTTAATTCATTTGAAGGCATGGCATAAAAGGAAACATTCTCAACCCCGATGGGTTGCTCCAAAATATCCTGCACACGTTTGATTCGGTCAGCCACATAATGAACGGCCTCTTCTGTAAAAGGAATCGGCATGAGGTCATACAAGTGCCCCATATCGCCGCAATAACTTAAATGCTCGGTATAAACCCTCACATCATGCAATTTAAAAAACGCTTTCAAATCTTTAAGGTAACCTTCATCTAGCCGGTTCGGGCCGCCTAAGTCGAGCGAAAGACCATGACAAGTAAAAGGATACCGTTCCGAAAGGGTTCTTAATGCACGCCCCTGACGACCGCCAAAACGGAGCCAGTTTTCAGGTGCAATTTCCAAAAAATCAATATCAAGTTCTGGTCGATTCAATAATTCATCAAAAAAATCACGCCTTAAGCCTAAGCCGACGCCTTCGACTTGATTCGCAAACTTTGATTCCATCACTGTTGTCCTTTTGATTAATGATTAAGCGGGCAAACGTAATCATAAATAAAAAAGCCGCAACAATCGCGGCTTTGATTCAGATCATAAAGAAAATATTACTTAATCTAGGCTTAACTTCGCCCGCCGCATTTACCTTCTTCGGTTTTATCAGGTGTCATGTCCATTCCAGCACCACACTTACCTTCACCACATTTGCCTTCTTGGGTTTTGTCAGGTGTCATGTCCATTCCAGCACCACACTTACCTTCACCACACTTCCCTTCCTGTGGGATGTTTTTGCGCATGTCGCCACCACATTTTCCTTCACCGCACTTACCTTCACCACATTTTCCTTCTACGGCAACTTGCTGGTATCCACCGTCCAGTTTTTTAAATCCAAACGGGTTTTCTGAGGCTAAGGCTGAGCCGGTTAGAGTGGCTGCAGTTGTTGCGCTGGCTAACTTTAAAAAATCTCTTCTTGATTGCTTTGACATTGTGTTTCTCCATTAAATTAAAAACAACTGTATTTACTTCTTTTTTTGATACAAATCAAAAACTTGGTTTAAATTACCTTATCTTATGAGACCCAGTTTATCGAACTTTATTTCAATTGATTAGGAGTTTCTTGATTCAAATTTCCTATAGCCCAATAGAAAGCGTAAACGTTTTGCCAAATCGACGCTTTAAGTACCGGAATATCACGTTCGATCTTGTGTAACTGACGTTGTGCATCCAGTAAATCGAGAATATTCCGTCGACCTGTTCTCAAGGCTTGCTCATTGGCTTCAACTGCTTGTTTACTCGAATTTAAAGCCGATTGAAGAGCATTTAAACGGCTTGTTCCCGCTTCCAATGCTAACCATGCATTTTCAGCTTTTGCCTGCAACGACAAACTGAGTTCCCGTTTGGCTGCTTGAACTTTTTGAGATTGATTTCGCTGCATAGAAACTGAAGCATCTGTCCGTCCGCCTAAATAGAGCGGCACATTTAATTGAATACCGCCACGTGCACCCTGCATATCATCATAAAAATGATTATCCGACTCGTTATAAACATAAGCTCCAAATGCTTCTAACTGAAAGGTATCTTTGTTTTTTTCATACGACACCTGCTTTTGGGAAGCCAGCCATTGCTGCTGAAGTGCCAACACTTTCGGGTTGCTTTCGACTAAAAATGACCAGGCCTGGTCATTTTTATCCTCTTTCGCTTGCCGCACCATCTGTTCAATTCTGGCCACTTCCAAAGGGCGTTTAAGTGGAAAGCTCAACGTATCCAGATGTTCTTCAGACTGACGAATTCCGCCGAGTGCCGCCATTAAGTTGGCTTGTGTTTGACGAATGTCCTGCTTGGCTTTCAGCATTTCGGCTCGGTTAAAATCCAAACGAGATTGAATTTCTGCAATATCATTTAAATCTTGATACCCCACCTGAAAACGCTGTTTGACCTGCTTGATAATCGATTCAATTGAACGCTGTTCTTTTTCCAAAAAACGATAGTTTTCTTGCTGTTGCCACAACATAAAGTACAACTGAGAAATGTTTAAAAACACTTTTTGCGTTTCGGCCACATGATCCAGCCGCTTTCCTTGATAAGCAAATTGTGACTTTTGATTTAAATCATCCAGCTGCGGTTGGTAAAGTGGATAGGTTGCCACTAGCTGGTTAGCCGTTCTTGGGAACTCTGCATTTGACATCCAGGCGTAACTGAGCTCACTTTTAAAGCGTACTTCCGGTTTTCGTAATCCTTCCGTGCTATGCAATGCACTCAGTGCGGCTGATTGATCGGCCGCCGTTTTACTTAAACTCGGATTATGTTCAACGGCTAATGCAAACAGTGTTGATAAATCCAGATGATTGTGTTCAGCGGCCTGAACAGATGACACTCCTAAAACGCGGCCGATCAACATGAAGATAACATAAAGTAACACTTTCATATTAAGCCCCTCCTTTCTCAGGACCCGCTGATTCTGAAAAGCCTTTTTTCAAATACCGCAAATACATTAATAATGGAATCAGAAACATAGATACGATGGGCGCTGAAATCATACCTCCCACCATTGGAGCGGCAATGCGTTGCATCACCTCGGCACCAGTTCCATCTGAGAACATAATCGGTAATAAACCGACTACTATGACACTGACGGTCATCGCTTTCGGCCGCACCCGGTTCACGGCACCTTGCATGATAGCCGCACGAAGATCGGCAGCATTGTTCAATTGATGATTTTCTTTTGCGGTTTCAATCGCACTTTTCAGGTAAATCATCATCACCACACCAAATTCGGTGGCAACGCCGGCTAATGCAATCATGCCCACTGCAACCGCAATAGAATAATCAAAACCTAACGCCCAGATAAACCAAACTGATCCAAGCAATGCAAATGGAATCACCCCTAAAATCATCAACGATTCTGTGATATTTTTAAAAATAAAATACAGCAGAATAAAAATGATCAACAGAGTGAATGGCACGATCTCTGTGAGTTTTTTCTGGGCTTTCAAAAGATATTCATATTGACCCGACCACTGAATACTATATCCGGCAGGTAAGTCTACTTCGTCTGTAACAGTTGCTTGCGCCTTTTGGACATAACCGGCCAAGTCAGTACCAGCTTTTAAATCCACAAAGGTCCAGCCATTCAAACGAGCATTTTCAGACTTAATAACGGGGGGGCCTAAACGCACTTTGATGTCTGCGACCATGCCAAGTTGAATCTGAGCACCTGATGCCGTCACAATCGGTAATTGCCGAAGCGCTTCTACCGAGTTTCGCCACGATTGTGGATAACGTAAATTCATGCTATAGCGCTCACGCCCTTCAATTGTTTCTTGCAACACCTTACCGCCCACTGACGATTGTACGATATTAGCCAACTGAGCCATACTCAAATCGTATCGAGCCGCCTCGGTTCGTTTTGGCAGAACATCAATGTAACGCCCACCTTCCGCACGGTCGGAGAAAGCCGAGAGCGTGCCTGGCACTTTCGATACCGTTGCTTCAACCTGTTTGCCAATTTTTTGAATTTGAGCTAAATCATCACCGGAGATTTTGATCCCAATCGGGGTTTTAATCCCAGTAGACAGCATATCAATCCGCGTTTTAATCGGTTGAACCCAGGCATTAGTTAAACCGGGAATGGACACCGCATTATTCAGCTCATCAATCAGTTTTTCCAGCGTCATGCCTGCTCGCCATTGCGACTTATCCTTTAACTGAATCGTGGTTTCGATCATCGTTAATGGTGCTGGATCGGTTGCCGTATCCGCACGACCAATTTTACCAAAAACACTTTTTACTTCGGGAAACCCTTTGATGATACGGTTGGTTTCCTGGAGTAAGCCTTGTGCGGCACCAATGGAAATACCCGGTAAGGTTGTCGGCATATACAGCAAGTCGCCTTCCTCCAACTCCGGCATAAATTCTGAACCAATTTGTTGCCAAGGATAGACAATGGTCAATAATGCCAACACAGCGACAGCAATTGTTATTTTGGGAAACGTCAACAAGCCTTTTAACAAAGGCTTATACACCTTTATCAAACCGCGGTTTAACGGATTTTTCAATTCATCAGGCAACTTCCCTCGAATAAAATACCCCATTAACACCGGAACCAAACTAATCGCCAATCCGGCCGCCACCGCCATCGCAAGTGTTTTTGTTAAGGCTAAGGGCGTAAAGAGGCGACCCGCCTGTTCTTGTAAGGCGAAAATGGGCAAAAAACTCAATGCAATAATCAATAATGATAAAAACAGAGGCAAGCCAACTTCCTGGGAGGATTTTAAAATCAATTGCCAGTGAATGTTGCCTGTGGCTATCTCACCCGTACGGTGTCGATACGCCTCTAAATGTTTATGCGCGTTTTCAATCATTACAATGGCCGCATCCACCATGGTACCGATGGCAATGGCAATACCGCCTAAGCTCATGATGTTTGCCGTCACCCCCATAGACTGCATGATGATAAAAGCCCCTAAAATGCCTAAGGGCAAAGAAATAATCGCAACCAATGCCGAACGTAAATGCAGTAAAAACAATAGCGACACTAGACCAACAACAATCATCTCCTCAATGAGTTTATGGGTTAACGTTTCCACAGAACGTTGAATCAGTCCGGAACGGTTGTAAACTTCTACCAGCTCCACCCCATCAGGCAGGCCGGGTTGAATTTGGGCAATTTTTTGTTTCACCGCGTTGATGACTTTCAGTGCATTTTCGCCTGAACGCATCACCACAATACCACCAACAACTTCACCTTGACCATTTAGATCCGCAATACCGCGACGTGGTTTCGTACCCAGCTTCACCCGTGCAATATCTTTAAGTAATAAAGGTGTGTTCGTCACTGAATTTTTCCCAACCGGCACATTTTGCAAGTCTTCCAACGAAGTGATATAGCCTTTCACACCAACCATATATTCTGCTTCGGCTAGCTCTATGACAGAAGCCCCCACTTCAATCGCACTTTGCTGAATAGCCGTTTGTACTTGTTTCAACGTCAAGTTGTATGCACGTAACTTATTAGGATCCACTTCCACTTGGTATTGTTTGATCATTCCACCCACGGCCGCCACTTCGGACACTCCGGGAATCGCTTGCAATTCAAACTTCAAGAACCAATCTTGTAATGTACGAAGCTCTGATAAATCGAGCTTGTGACTTTTGTCGACCAACGCATACTGATAAATCCAACCTACGCCGGACGCATCGGGTCCCAGGCTAGGTTGGACCTCGCTAGGCAATTGAGCTTTGACTTGGTTAAGATATTCTAAAACCCGGGAACGAGCCCAATAAGCATCGGTTCCCTCTTCAAACAACACATACACATAAGAGTCGCCGAAGAAAGAATAACCACGAACAGTTTTCGCTTTAGGAACCGACATCATCAGGTTAGAAATGGGATACGTCACCTGGTCTTCCACCAACTGTGGACTTTGTCCCGGAAAAGGAGTTTTTACAATGACTTGAACATCTGACAAATCCGGAATTGCATCCAGCGGTGTTTGCTGAATCGCTTTCCAACCCCAAAAAGCGATCATCACACTTATAAGCAGAACCAATAGTCGATTTTCAATGGAAGCTGCAATAATTGAACGAATCATAATAGCCTCCTAATGGTTTGTGTGTAAGTTATTAGCCGGCTTTTGTCCACTTATTAAGCGTCGCAAATTTGATTGCACCTGACTTTCAGAGTCAATCAAGAATTGCCCGGAAATGACGACTTCTTCATTCAATTGAACCCCTGAAATGACTTCAACGATACCTTGAGTCTGCATCCCTATGACGACCTCTTTTACTTTAAAGCCACCACTTTCAGTCTTAATAACTACGCGTTTGCTTTCACCATCATCAATCACGGCCTCTAATGGAATCGCCAAGACATTCTTTTTCGGTCCGCCATAAATAATAGTTTCCACCAACATGTTAGGTTTGAATTTTTGTTGTGCATTATTCAAAGGAATCCGCACCTTAAAAGCTTGAGTCACAAGATCGGCTGTTGGGTATAAATAATCAATTTGGCTTTCCCAGTGTTTTCCAGGGTAAGCCGGTGTTTTTATATCTACTGTCAACCCTTCTTTTAGCCAATCCTGTTGAAGCGGCAAAACCTCGGCTTCAACCCAAACCACTGATAAATCCATTAAACTCATGAGTTCGGTTTGAGGTTGAACATACATCCCGTTTTGCACACCTAAATCACTTACAAAACCAGTTTGAGGCGCATAAACAGGGACTTTAGTAATAGGCGCATCTTCTTTAACGAGCGCTTTAATCGTGTGGTCATCCAGCCCTAACAGTTGCAAACGCACCTTCGCTGAATCGACCAACGAATTAGCTTGCTGGCCTAAACGATGCTGATTTTGTATGACCTGCAAATAATCTTGCTGTGCCGCCACAATTTCTGGCGAATAAATTCGATACAGTAACTGCCCTTTTTCAATTGCATCGCCATTATTTCGAACCGCTAAATCACTGATCCAACCAGAAGTTCTTGGATGAATATGCATCACCTTTGTTTCATCGGCTACTACTTTTCCAAAAGTAGGAATGTACTTCCACAGCGTATGTTTTTCTGCCTTAGCCGTTCGTATAGAAAATTGCTGTTGTAATCCAACAGCGGAACTGTCTGCCGAAGTAACATTTACTTGAATTTCAGGCGCATTCTGCATTTGAGACAAGCGCTGTTTAACCAAATCCATACCGCAAATCGGGCAGGTGCCAGGATGGTCTCGCACAATTTGAGGGTGCATAGGACAAACATACTTATAAACCCCCTCATTTTCGCCCAATGAAGGTGAAGAGTTTTCAGAGTCTTTTTTGGCCGCATTGGCCTGAAGCCCCGGGATAGAAATAAAAATAAGTGATAGAAACAACAAAAATATTCGAGTCATCATAAAATCCTTTAGCTCTCTTTTACACCAACGCACACTGTGTAATGTAAAAGAATTGAAACAAATCTGACACCCATTTATTTAGGACAAGCAGGTACCAATCAAAAAGTATTTATGAAAATCTGGGAGGACGTATTTCGTGAGTTAGCACTGCGGAAACCATTATAGATGTACCTGGCTGAGCTAAAGAGCTAATCACTGGTTGGAAAGAATAATCAACAGGCGAAGAAAAATCGAAAAAATGCACTGAAAAATGGCAAGTAGAGCCACAATGACAACCATCACCACACGATAAACAATTCATATCCGATGCCGAATCCTGCTGACAACAATCATGTGCAGAATGCATGTCATGATGAGAGGTATTAGAAGACATACAGCACACATCCTCAGCTTGCTGAGAAGCTGGTATTGTTTCTGTTCGGTCAGTTGCAAAAGTAATTTGCAACTGACCGAACAGAAACACAAAAATGAGTGCAACATATGAGAATTTTGAGAATTTCATTTTTAAATTTTAAAACAAATAAAACCTAAAAGCAAATAAAGTTTGCATCATAATTGTCGCCGATACACTTATCTATTCAACAACATAATGGTAAGCTCTGTCCTTTCCCTCAAGAATAGGGCCATGCAGTTGATGAGATTTCCATTAAAATTGTCCTTATGGAGTTCTCAACATTGTAGTGGTAAAGTGAAATTGGCTACCTAAATAGAGATGCTAAAATGCATCTCATATAAAAGGTGACCGAAGATGACAAAAACAAGACCAACATTTTCAGCCGAGTTTAAACTCGAATCAGCCCAACTGGTTGTTGACCAAGGTTACACACTAAATGAAGCCGCAAAAGCCATGGGCGTGGGCTTATCCACCATGGGTAAGTGGGTGAAGCAACTTAAAGATGAGCGCCGTGGCATTGCCCCAAAAGGCAGCGCACTTACACCCGAGCAGATTGAAATCCAACAATTAAAAAAGCGGATTAAGTACCTCGAAGAGGAAAAAGACATATTAAAAAAGGCTACGGCACTAGTGTTGAAGTAGGCGTGCCTACGCTCTTGATGTCGGACTCGTTCAACAGTTCGAGATAATCAAAAAGCTTCAAGAGCGCCATTCGGTGCAGCGATTATGCCAGGTGTTTAACGTGTACCGCAGTAGCTTTAAAGCCTGGCGAAGCCGCCCAAAGCGCATCAAGCCAAAGTTGGTAAAAGAGTTGGCGATGGTGCGCCGAATTCATGCTGAAAGCAACGGTTCAGCCGGTGCGCGAACGATAGCATTAGTGGCCACAGAGCGTGCTATTCCTCTTAGTCGTTATCGTGCTCAAAGATTGATGGGAAAACTTGGCTTAGTCAGTTGCCAGTTACCTAAACATAGCTACAAAAAAGCCACACAAGAACATATTTGTATTCCAAACAGTCTTGATCGCCAGTTCGACCCGGCGCGCCCGAATCAAGTCTGGGTCGGGGATGTAACCTATATCTGGGCAGGTAACCGCTGGTCGTATTTAGCGGTGGTATTGGATTTATATGCCAGAAAAGTAATCGGTTGGGCAATGTCTTACTCACCGGACACTGAACTGACTGCAAAAGCCTTAACCATGGCGTTTGAATCACGAGGCAAGCCAGAAAGCTTGTTATTCCACTCGGATCAAGGCAGTCACTATACGAGCACGAAGTATCACCAACTATTATGGCGTTACCAGATAAAACAAAGCCTGAGTCGCCGTGGTAATTGCTGGGATAACAGCCCGATGGAACGCTTCTTTCGAAGCTTGAAAACCGAATGGGTGCCGACGTTGGGTTACAAAAGTTTAGCTGAAGCCCGCAACCATGTGACTAGCTACATAATCGGCTATTACAGCCAAGTGAGACCTCATGCATTTAATGATGGTAAAACGCCAAACAAAGCTGAGGAAATTTATTGGGCAAATTGCTCTAAATCGGTGGCCAAAAAAACTTGACCACCTACAGGCAGATTACAACTATGTAATCTGCTGGTCATCTGGGCGTCAGCCAAGTTTTACTATGACTATAAAAACAATAGGTCATATTCGTCAGCTGCTTTGTTAAGCCTGACTATTTAAATAGGAAAACATAATGAAATATCTAGTGTTAACATCATTGTTGTTAATTTTTGCTGGCTGCTCAGCTGATCAAACGGCAAAAGTAGAGCACTCTGAAAGATGGTATACCAGCGAAGATGTAAGAGTCGGGCAGAAGATCTTTCTGCAAAATTGTGCGGTTTGTCATGGTAATCAGGCCCAAGGACTGGTTGCAGATTGGAAGCAAACTTTAGCCGATGGAAGTTATCCCGCGCCGCCTTTAAATGGAACCGCCCATGCTTGGCATCATCCTTTAAAAATACTGTTAAGAACGACCCAAAATGGCGGAGTACCGTTAGGTGGACAAATGCCAGGCTTCAAAGGCAAGTTAAGCCAGTCCGAGCAGTTAGCGGCTATCGCGTATTTTCAAAGTTTTTGGCCAGATAAGGTCTACCAGGCCTGGCTTGAATTGGATGGACTTAAATAAAAGGATTACAAAATGAATAGACGCGACTTTTTACGACAAGGTCTGGCAATAAGCTCAGGCTTAATTACCGCTACTGTGCCTTTTAGTTTTGCAGGAGCCTTTGGGCAAACAGTCGACTCAAACGCCAATTTTCGTTTAAATGATTTTAACTTGCCCGACCTGGATGAGGGCCAAACTATTCAAGGCAAACAAGTTTTTAAACTGGCCTTGCAGCAGGGCGAAACCCAAATCTTAGCTAATAAAGCCACTCAGACCATAGGTATTAACCAAGACTTTTTAGGCCCAGTATTAAGAATGAAAAAAGGCCAGGTTGTTAAGATGCAGGTGACAAACAAATTGAATGAAACGGCGGCACTTCACTGGCATGGCATGGTTTTACCCGCCACAGAGGACGGCGGCCCACACCAAGCGATCCAACCCAATAATACCTGGGTAGCCGAATGGAAAATACTGAACGAAACGTCTACGCTTTTTTATCATTCGCATACCCATAATCAAACAGGCCAGCAGGTTTGGCGAGGCTTGGGTGGTCAAATGCAGATTGTAGATGAGGATCAAGATGCTGACTTGGGCATCCCTCATGAATATGGGGTAGATGACTATCCTGTTATTTTGATGGACAGGGCGTTTGATGAGTCAGGCAATTTTTATTACAACAATACTCGAATGGATAAAATGCGCGGCATGCATGGTGATGTGATGTTGGTGAATGGCGTTGCCAACTCCGTGCTGAAACCCAAAAAAACACGAGTCAGATTGCGCTTACATAATGCATCTAATGCGCGTTTTTATGATTTAGTGTTTTCAGATAATCGACCTTTTGAGCTGATTGCTTCTGATGGCGGCTTGTTAGAGAAACCCACAAGTTTACGTCAAATTCGGTTAGCACCAGCCGAACGCGCCGAAATCATCGTTGATCTTTCTGACCGCAAACCAATTACGCTAAGAACGATCAAAGGTTATGGAAACTTATCCATGCGAATGGGAATGATGGGCGGGAATAATGCCGATTATCTTGACCAAAACTTTGATTTATTACATATCGATTCTAGCCAG
>NZ_DATCSL010000011.1:0-1794 GCF_036568485.1 Thiomicrospira sp. | reverse complement strand
AGGGCTTAAGCAGATTGCCATTGAGATTGGTGAGCTTGCGGTCAAAGCGCGTGATAAGAAGCTGACGACCAAAGAATTGCAAGGCGCAAGCTTTACCATCTCTAGTCAAGGTAACTTAGGTGGTACCGCATTTACGCCACTGGTAAATTGGCCGCAAGTAGGAATATTAGGGGTATCAGAAGCCAGTATGCAGCCGCGTTGGAATGCTAGTAAGCAATCTTTCGAGCCGCGTTTGATGTTGCCGTTATCATTGTCTTACGATCATCGGGTGATTAATGGCGCCGATGCTGCGGTATTTACCCGTTATATCGCAAGCTTATTGGCAGATCCACGCCGCATTTTGCTCTAGGCTTGCTTATTCATTACAATTAGATATATTGTTAAAAGGACTGTCTGCGGACTAATGCCAGTCAGTTAAGGCAAAAACTCAATAAAAGTAATAAAATAGCCCATCTAATAAGTAGATGGGCTATTTTACTATGAGACTACAAGACGCTATTAAAGAGACGCATAAAAGGATTCCAGACACCCTAGAACAATTTAGTGAATTAATAGACCCTGAGTGGATACAGCAAGCTTTAGAGTATACCGGCAAAGCGAGCATTAGAAGGCGTAAGCTACCTGCCGAACACGTTGTTTGGATAGTCATCGGCACAGCTTTATATCGAAACCGTTCAATTTGGTATATCACAGAGCAGATGCGGCTTAATATAGACTCACAGGCCTGCGTACCCAGTGCAGTGGTACAAGCAAGACAACGCCTCGGGCATGAGCCTCTAAAGCAGCTATTTCATCAACTAAGTGCTCACTACCAAACAGAATCACGAGCCCAGCAGCAAGACTTTATGGGACTTAGCGTCCAAGCTGTAGACGGTGTCGTATACTCACTACCCTATACTGATGAGAACCTTCAGTACTTTAGTTCAAGCAAAGGCAGAACTAAAGAGGCGCCCTATCCCCAAATGCGTTCGGTATGCCTGATCAATACTGACACGCATGAGATCATTTACACAACCCTTGGAGATATGGGTCAAGGAGAGATCACATTAGCCCGTCAGCTAAATATTCAAGACAACAGCATTACGCTCTTTGATAGAGCCTATTTCTCAGCAGACCTACTGATTAGTTGGCAACAAACCCATCCAAACAGTCACTGGCTCATGCGGGCTAAAGATAATCTGCGTTACAGTGTGATTGAAACCTTTAGTGAAGGGGACTACTTGATACAAATGCCGGTTTCTCCCCAAGCTCAAAAGAAAAATCCAAACCTACCCGATACTTGGCAAGCTCGATTAATTGAGTGTCGTTATGAGGGTAAGACAAGACGATACATCACCTCTTTAATAGATGATAAACGCTTTACTAAGGATAAAGTGGCACAGCTGTACTTGCAGCGCTGGGAGATCGAGATGGCTTTTAGGGAAATTAAGTCTGATCTACAGCAGGGGCTGTTGTTAAGAAGTAAGCTGCCACAGCTTGTGTTACAAGAGTTCTGGGGGCTTATGATTGCTTATAATCTGATAAGACGTTTGATGCGCTATATGGCCCTTAGAGCTAAGGTTAGCCCTCTACGAATTAGCTTTCATATGGCGTCTATTACGATTGTTGATCTGTTACGGTTTGCGCCTTTACAGGCTGCAGGACTCTTCCCTAAGTTGTTAGATGCAGTTTTAGAGGAAGGAAAATTGTTTGTCATTCCTGAACGCAGAAAGCGATCTTGCCCGAGGGTGGTTAAGGGTAAACCACAAAAATATCCCAAAAAAAATACCAGTCAGCCTTAACTGACTGGCATTA
>NZ_DATCSL010000010.1:0-2851 GCF_036568485.1 Thiomicrospira sp. | reverse complement strand
CCAAACTGTAATCGCTTGGGTGCCTGGCTCTTTACATTACTACCACCGCTACGTATGAAACTTGATGTATATGGAAGGCATATCCCGAAGCGCATGTGTAACCAAAACACAAGCTTGCTTGATCTAGGCTGCGGGGATGGTAATTTTTTATTCAGAGCACGAGAGATGGGCATCCAAGTTCACGGTTGTGAGCCTGACCCTGTAGCGGCCGAGAACTGCCAGCGCCTAGGACTAGATGTGCATGCTGGAAACCTCGACTCGGCAAACTATCAGGAAAAGTCGTTTGATTATATTACACTTAATCACGTGATCGAGCACGTCTACGCTCCCGAACAACTACTCAAGAAACTTCACTTTACTTTAAAGCCTGGCGGCACTATTTGGCTTGGCTTACCCAATCCAACAGCTATCGGCATTCATCTCTTTGATAGGGCCTGGAAGGGATTTCACCCTCCTTTCCATCTTGTAATACCTAGCCAAAAAATACTTCGCAGCTGGCTAAAAGATGCTGGTTTTGAAGATATTAGATTCATTCGTAGAGGACTGCAAAGCCGAGGGTTGTGGCGCGAGTCACAACACTTGGCGTTGCGAGAAAACATCAGACGCCCGCAGTTTATGATTACAGCTGTTCGTTATTTTGCCGATATTTTGGCGAGTTTCATTCCTTACTTTTGCGAAGAAACCATAGTCACTGCCAAACGTAAAGTAGAAACCACATGCCACAAGATTTAAATGATGCCGCCGGACTGATATTACACTTCAGAACGCCGAGTAAAACCCTTGCGTGCATCAACTCTTTGCTTAAGGAGGGTATTCAAACAATTATTCTTGTAGACAACTCTGAAGACAAAGGCCGCTCATTAGCTGCAATGCATAAGCAGCTAGAAAAATTACAAGAGAAAGGCATGATCCTTCATGTACTCTCTACAGGTTCCAATTTAGGGTTTGCGCAGGGCGTAAATAAAGGCTTGAGTCTCGCGAGAAATCTGAAGATGGTCAGTCTGTTGCTAATTAACTCAGATGCATACTTTGAAGACGGCAGCCTAGCAAAAATGCAAGCGTGCTTGTCAGGGGCTTCCGTATGTTTACCCAAGGTAAAATCGTCAATAGATACTGCACCTGTCAGCTTATTTGGATTTTACCAGCGTGTGACAGCGCTCAACTTTAAACATAAAAAAGCAGGCTGCCTTAAATATCCAAGCGGTTGTTGCTTATTGTTCCGTATCGCCGATTTTGATGGGGATTTGCTTGACGAAGAGTTCTTTTTTTACGGAGAAGATGTTGAGCTGGGCAACAGATTGCAGGCACTCAACGTGAGTGTTGCAGAATGTAGTGACGCTGTCATAGTGCATGAAGGCTCTGGCAGCGCAAGAAATGGTTCACTTTTTTACGAATATCACATTAATCGCTCGAGTTGGCTGATGGCTGGGAAGCTAGCTGAAACCACTACCCAAAAAGTACTATACGCTGCGATACGATGTATAACTTTGCCTGCCAGGGCTGTCTTTCGCTGCCTCAAATATCGCTCATTTACCCCGTTGAAAGGTTTCTTTTTAGCAACCCTGGATATTGCAACCAACGCTCGTCGTACGCTAACTCCTCCGGCGCCTTAGCTGCAAGCTAATCATGAAAAGACCTGCGAAAGCCATAACCCACTCACTAACAGCAAGAGCCAAGATCATACCTCCGGAACCCAAGGATGGGACAGCAAACAAAGCAAGCGTAAGCAACAACACAACACCCAAAACCTCCAGAGCGAACCTGATCCACGGTCGGTTCATTGTCATTAAGATGCTCCCAGAGACAACTCTCAACCCAAGACCTGGTATTGCAATGCACAAAAGTTTAACTAGGCCCTCAATGCCAGCGTATTTATCACCAAACAAAAATGTGAACACGGGCGAAACCAACCAGATGACCCCTGCCAATAATATCGTATAGCCCAATGTGGCTGCAAAAATCCACTTTATCAAACGCCCCGTTTGCTTAGAATTCTCTCGCCCTTCGCGAAACAAGCGAGGCAAAGCCGATAGCATCAAGGCAAAGATAGGTAATGTCACGGCTCCTACTACTCTAGAAGCTGCTGCATAGAGTCCACTTTCATTAGCTGGAAGTAATTTAACGGCAATGACTTTATCCAGCTCAGAAGGCCCAGCAGCAGAAACTGCCAAAGCAGCATAGCCCGCACTATGTTTTAGCTCTGCTGGTTTAGGAAGTCGCCACATTTTTATACTAGGCCACGGTGCTTGCATGGTTGCGCCTGCCAGAAAAAGTGAACTTATGGATACGAATAGATATGCGTAGCCATAAACTAGCAACGGCTGATCAAACTGAACAAGAACTATAACTACTGCAGATAGAAAGCGTAGCCCCAGAGGAAAATTTAGTAACAATTGCGAACGCGCTGTGCGCCCAAGAGCAAGGTGTTCATTGGCAGGCAATATAAACAAGGGCTGCAACAAAAGTTCCGCCACCCCTATGGCCAATACCGCCGCCCAGGGGACAACACTCATCGGTAACACCCAATACGCTACTACCAGATAGAATCCCAACAATACACTTCCACACAGTAAGGTCGTGGGTATAGCATAAGGTAGTATCTCGTTACGTCGGCTTGGCTCTCTAGATACCTCACCCAGCAAAACCAAATTCATGCCAAAGGCAGACAGGGCTCCAAGCAATACTGCCAATGAGGCGATGCCTGCAAAGGCACCAAACTCGTCTGGCCCTAGCATGCGAGCGACTAACAGAAGAGTGCCCGCCTGTATCAGAAGACGCAGCCCCAGCGCAAAGCTGGTGCGGATGGTGCCAAGCGCAATAGGGCCTTTCATCAGTTTCGATCAATAAAGCT
>NZ_DATCSL010000009.1:0-13866 GCF_036568485.1 Thiomicrospira sp. | reverse complement strand
GGTTCGAGCATGACAATTTTCTTGCTCGTTAACCAGTCCGCTTTTAATAAAGCCAAAGGCACCGCAGTCGACTTACCCGCCCCCGGCTCCGCTTGAAGCACCAGGCCTGGTGCTTGCGCTAAGGTCGAAACAATCTGAGGTAATAAGGCAGAAATCGGTAAGGTCATAGTTTTTCTTTTTTTAACCACGAAGGACACGAAGAGCACGAAGGACTGGGGTGACGGTGGAATAGTGCAACTAAAAAACAGCTCTCCTTTTTCCTAACCCCTTCTTTATGCACTTTGGGTGCGCAGGGAGGGGTTTATCTAAACCTTCGTGCTCTTCGTGGTTCAAAACCTATCACTGGCGCACAAAGCGGGGCATGGCGTAGTGGGATTGGAAATTGGAACGGTAGGGATTGATATCCAAACCACCACGGCGCACGTAACGTGCATATACCGTTAACGCATCGGGTTCGCACATTTTTTCTATGTCGGTAAAAATGCGTTCTACGCACTGCTCGTGGAATTCATTATGATTACGGAACGACACAATATAGCGCAACAACGCTGCACGTTCGATGCGTTTACCGCGATATCGAATCACAACCGTCGCCCAATCCGGCTGACCGGTCACCAGACAATTAGATTTAAGCAAGTGGCTGTATAAACATTCGTCTACCTGTTGATCCATCGTGCTTAAGAGTTCTGGGTTCACTTGGTAGTCAGAAACCTCAATATCTTGATCGTCTAAACAAATGCCATCTTCTAAATCAGACACCAACGTTTGCGTTTGTTCGATGGGGTGAATAATAACTTTAACCTTGCCGCCACTAGCTTTAGACAAGTCTTGCTCCAGGCGATATTTAACGTCAACCTGGGTACCAAACTTGGTGCCGTTAAATGAATTAAGGTAAAGCTTAAAAGACTTGGATTCGATAATATTAGGTGTATCCGATGGAAACGCAAATTCGCCAATCGCGACCATGGGTTTGCCTTTGTTATTTAACCAAGACAACTCATACGCCGTCCACACATCCGCACCGTGAAACGGCATCATCGCGCCGATCAGACCCAGCTCGTCGCGTTTGAGTTGACGCGAAATCGGGAACAATAAACTCGGATCGTATTCCTGACAATAACCAGAATGTTTGCCCAACGGGCTGTTTTGAATGGGGTCGGACATGGTTTTCTCCTAGTCACAGATCGGGGCTAAAAGTCTAATGGTCATAATTCTATCACTCAAGCCAAAACGCAATCACGTACAATTTGGCTTTTAAGTTCAGTGCGGAGACCAGCATGTTAAGTGCGTTGTTTTTAGGAATTGTGGTGACATTTGGTTTGTTAGGTGGCTTATGGCTAGGTTTTACGCAACTACGTAAACGTCCAGGTTTTGAAAAACTGAATAGCCGTGAAGCCAATAAACGTATGCTACAAATCACTTTGCTGATTTATGCGGGTGGTTTTGGCTTGACGATTTATTTTATGCTCAACTGATCAAATTATTTGCTGGGTCGTTAAAACTGATAACTCAAACCCAAGGCCGCGCCCCAAGTGGGCAACATGGTATAGGTGTCTTGTTTATTACCATCGGCATCAAATACCGTAAATTCATACAGTGGAGAAAAACGCAAACTGCTGGTCACGCTCCAGTGTTCAGCCGGCTGATATTTCAAGGCCAGATCAGCTTGCCAGGCATCAATTTCACCATAACCGTCAGCGGCAATTTGACTGTCTTCAGCCAACTTAGCCATAATCGCATTATTTACCATTCCGGCGCTGAGCTGCCATTGGGGTGAAAAGCCATAGCCAATATAACTGCGTTGATAACCCAACAAACCACTCCAGCCTATAGGTTCTCGCATACGATAACTAAAACCGGCCACGGGTAAAAAACGCGAACGTACCGGATGATAACTGAGTGCCGCGCCATAACTGACAGCCCAGCCGTCTTCTAGCTGACGAATCCACATAGTGAATAAGCTCAAACTCATTGAATCATGGGTTTGTTCTTCATAAGTCATGCCCAAACCCACTGAACTTAACCAACGGATATTGTCATTCCATTTCTTCATATAACGCGCGCCTAAACGCACTGACTGCAATTGATCAACCGGCGCGTTTTGCCCATCTCCAAATGGCAGTTGATCAATTTCTTTCCAGTTTAAACGCCAGGGTTCGTAGGATAGACTCGCAAAGATATTTGAAACCTCAAGCTTATCAGCGCCAAACGCAAATTCGCCGCCTTCGTTACGCAACGACGTCGAATTTAAGTAACGGTGTTCTACTTCGATTTTAGGTTTAAAACTCGGGCGACCGTTTGCAAGCACCAGGCCTGGTAATAGACAAATTAATCCACTCAGGGCAATCAAACGCATAAAAGGCTCCAAAAAATAGGGCTTTGATTATACAAAACAATCAACCGCTTAAAATGGAAATAAGTCGCAGGGTCAACAAACAAAAAAACCGGTTCAAGCTAAGCTTGAACCGGCAAGGTGAAGGATGAAAAAAGACCGAAAACACTGTCATTAAAGAGCGATACGTCGCCTTAATGTGCGTGCGGATGCGCTTGTGCTGAACGTTGTAAAAACTGATTGATCAGATACATGGCTTCACCCGTTTCGCCTTTAAACGCGATCAACTTAACTTGATCAAGAATACCGCGGAACAACACTTCTTCTTCGCGCTGCTCGGCAATAAAGAATTGCAACATATTGAAGGTATTAAAATCTTTAGAATCTAAAGCTAACTCAGCCAATGCATTAATCATTGAGGTAACTTTTAGCTCATGCTCAAAGGCTTTATTAATGACGTCAACCAGGCTTTTATACTCAGTTGGCGGCGCTTCAACCGCACCCACTCTAACCGGCGCATCACATTCGATTAAATAATCGATAATCTTATCTCTATGTGCTAACTCTTCCGGTACATGCTGTCGAAAAAATGCCGCTGCACCCGCCAAGCCCTGTTCTTCACACCAGGCTGACATCTGTAAATACAAGTTTGAGGCATACATTTCAGCCGTCACTTGCTCATTCAATTTTTGAATCATTTCTGGTTTTAGCATTTTAATTCTCCTTAATGAACGATTTAACACTCGTTTTACCCGTTCATTATAGACATAGCCAATGACAAATAAAAAGTGGCGCAGAGGTTGGGTAAACCCCTGCACCCTTATAGACATTAGAACTTATATTTTGCGCCTAGTTCAAACGAACGCTCTGGGCCAGCGTAAATACCCTGACGTAAGCTCGCGATATAACGTTCATCGGTTAGATTTTTAACTGCGCCGAATACACTCAATTGTTTATTAACCGTGTAATGTGCGTTTAAATCTACAGTTGTGTAAGCATCTAGCTTGCCTTTAAAGAAGCCTGAGGTGTTTTCTTGCAAAGCTTCCGTATTCGCTGCATCGGTATATTGTTCACTGATATAGTTAGCCGATAAAGCGGTTTGTAAACCACCAGTTTGATAACCAAGTTTTAAGTGCGCTACTAATTCTGGAGCGTAGGTCACACGGTTACCATCATTATCGCCATCTACAAACTTGGCATCTGGCACATAGGTCGCATTGGCATCAAAGCTTAAACCGGCACCTAAATCAAACCCAATTGCACCCTCAATCCCTTGATGCAGAGTCTTTCCACCATTTGCGTTAACAAAGCCACCACTATTCGACGGAATTACCTGGTTTTGGAAGTCCATACGGAAAGCAGCGAGCTCGTAACTTAAATCCTCGTTTGCACCACGCACACCAATTTCGATATTGGTTGAACGTTCGGCTTCAAGCTTCTGATCAGTACCACCATCAATCGCGTCGGCGTTTTGCGCTGGAGCAAAGGCTTTATATACGCCACCGAACACCTGCGCCATAGGCGTGGCTTGGAAAGTCGCACCCACACCTGGCATTAACTCAGTATTGGTGGTTTTGCCATCGTTGGTATTGTCTTTCAGGTCATCGGTTCTTTGTACATAGCTTTCGATGCGTAAGCCCGGTGTGACCGCCAACTTATCATTAATTTCAAACCGGTTTTGACCGTAAAACGCCATACTGGAGGCCGATTGTTCAACATCTTTGCTAAGTGTTCCTGAACGCGGTTGCGCACGAGTCGCCAAGATTTTAGTGTCTTTCATCATTTCGGTATCAAAACGCACACCTAATTCGGCCTGGTTTTTTAAGCCTAATAAATTATGCTCAACATTCAAGCGTGAATCGATCCCTTGACGCTCAAATGAGCGGTTGTTACCCGCTAGCGTATCCTCATAAACCCAACTATTGGCGGTCGCTGACTCTGCCTGTTTAACATCATAACGCCAGTAATCACGACTAACCTGGCTCCAATAAACTAAAGTGTTGAGTTTTACATTCGGGCTAATCTCTAACTCATGATTTATATCGAATGAATCACGTTCAGTTAAGAAGTAGTCATCGGGCGCAGGATTGTAGCTCGCACCGTCTTCAAACTCCTCTAAAAATAGACCGCGATAAGAAATATTGGCGTCATTATCATAATGGGTAAATTTCGCGCTTACCCATTGGTTGTCACCTAACGCCATACCACCTTTGACCATCAAGTCGTTCATTTTAAAGTCTTTGTCTTGGAAACCATCGCTTTCTGCTTTGGTATAAACGATTCCGCCATAGGCTTCACCCGATGGTGCGCTGCCGCCCGCTTCAATAGTCGTTTCTTTGTAGTTGTCACTGCCCACACGACCCGAAATCGCCACACCATCTTCCGGTGTTTTGGTTTTATAGTTAATCACCCCACCAATGGTGCTAGGCCCATAACGTAATGATGCCGCGCCTTTTAATACTTCAATACTTTCCATACGCTGAATGCGTGGGTTGTAATAACGTGCATTACCAACAAATAAACCCGGTGCGACCGGCACACCATCTTCCAAAACTAAGGTTTTAGAATCCGCTGCACTCAAACCGCGCATACCGATATTCACAACCACCGCACTTTCTTCTTCTGGCTTAATGACCAGGCCTGGTACTTCTCGTAACGCATCCTCGGTCGACAAAGGTTGCATTAATTCCAAGTCTTCTTTCGTCACAACTGCAACCGATCCAGGTTGTTTGGTGACAGCTTCAACACCTTCGCCCACTACATCAATACGTGGCAGTTTATTTTCGGCATAACTAGGTGCCGCCATAATTGCCGCCATGCTGACAAACAAGGTTTTGAGTACAAGTTTTTGAGTTGACATAAGTTTCCTTAAGAAAATTTTTCAACACTTGGCTGGCAACTTAGGAGCTGGCTAATGTGTTTTTTACAAATAAAAATTTAATGGTGCGCAATTGAAATTAAGTTTGACGCCATAAATTGCACGGTATGGCGTGTTGTTTGACACTGGGCTTGGTGTGGGCATTCTGTACACAAGCTTTGCACACAGGTTTGCAAACACAAACGCGCAATCGCATCGCGACTGTGGGTATCCGAACAGTTTAGATCGGCTGCGCATAACACCCCAAGACGAAACAATTCAGCTAATTTTTGTTCGGAGAGTGACAGGTTAATTAAGCTCGCTTGTTTTTCCATGCTGGTCTACTTGGTCAAAATCAATTTGTTTTCTTTGGTGACACATAAACGATATTGGTTGTCACCATGTTGAATCACAACCTGCTTTTTACCCGCCAAAATGCTTTGGCTATCTAGGGTTCTAACTTGGTTAGTTGAGTTTTCAACTCGGCCAATATTAGTGGTTGTGGTTGATGACATGCTGTCTCCAATTCGTAAAACTTAATATAAATGAGAATTAACATCAATTGCGTTGGTGCATAATAATCAACACAATAATCTATGTCAAATGATAATGAATATTATTTTGATATTTTTTAAACGCCGATTTTGGCTTGTTTGCTTACAACAAGCGACTGAGGGCAAGATGAGATAATTTAACGGAACTGAAGGCTTTCAGCTTGGCACTGAGGACAAATAGTGTGAATCACATTAAGCGGTTGCTTACCAAGCTCACCGAGTGATTCGGGGGTTTTCCAATCGTCACTGGCTTGATCTTTAAGGCGGTTACATAAACTACAGCGTGTAAATTGATAGGATTGATTGGGTTGTTGATGGCTGACATCATGCAAATTAACAGCAAACTTAAAAGGTTCACTGCGCACTAAAAAATGTTTCATCTCTACCCAGCCGTTTTCAAGCGGGGTTAGTTGCATTTCCATGAAACGTTTATGGGTCGGTGAGTCGCAACGATATGCGCGGGTCAGCGTTTTTTTCTTAAGACGGCACAAGGTCAAACAGTTTTCATAATAGAGGCGCGTGGCTTGATCAGCGACATATTGGCTGAAAGGTTGATTTAATACCTTGGCTTCGGCCAAACTCTGCCGGGCTTGCCCTTGTTCCGCTATCTCTTCCCAGTTGGAGGACACATAAACGATACGGTTATCCGCATCCAGCTGCATCGTCAGCTCATTACGGTGGCTGGCATCTAATTTATTCAGTGTATCCAGTGTCAGTTTTTCAGTCATCACAATCTCAATTTAAGCTTTTGCTGGCGCATCGAGTTGACGCATGGCCTGTTTGTAAACCAATGCAGCTTGCGAATCCTGTCCTTCTGCTTCGTAACATTGCGCCAACACATGGAAGGTTTCCAACTCTGGACGCAAACGCAAACTTTCACGCAGATAACCATGCGCTTGCCCCCAAAGTTGACTTTGACAAGCTAAACGCCCCAAGCTAAGCAATAACACCGGGTTGTCAGGATGATCTTTTAACCAAGCCTGGGCTTTTTTCAGCCGATCAAACGCCGGGCCGAACTGAATTTGGCCGTACAAATACACTAAATGTTCATCCCACTGGGTTTTGATGGCTTTTTCTAGCCATTCAGACAAGCCATTCAATTGTTTAACCTCAAGACAATATTGCACATAAGCCGCCATCACTAATGGATGCAATTTTTGCTTTGTATTTAACCCCTGCCACTGAGATTCTAAATCCGTATGATTGGCCGACTTGGCTAAACGCATCGCCACCACTTCGGTTTCCAAACCTTCTAGCTCATCCCGCTTGAGTCCCGCGTGTTTTTTAATCGCGGGCATCAGGTTCATTAAGGTTTCGGCTTGTTTGTGTTGACGTAACAACTGCACGTATTCACTTAAAACTGCGCGATGACTGGGTTGTAAACGATGCAACTCACTTAAAATCACTGAAGCCGTCCCGGCATCCTGGTCTTTTAATAAACGCGCTTCCACTAAGCCGATCGTCAGCGCATCTTCTGGATAAAGTTCACGCGCCTGAGCTAAATATTTATCTCGACGAGCGCTGGCTTGCTGCATATCGGCCATTTTGGCGGCGGTTAAATAATGCACTAAACCATTTTCGCTCAGTTTCGCTGACTTAATAAGCTGCTTTTCGGCTTGTGCCCAGTCCGACTCCTCTTGCGCGATTAAGCCTTTAGACAAACTCATTTGAGCTTGATGATAACGTTTGACTTGGCGCCGTTTACGCCAAGCATCCGGTAAGCCTTTAAGCCATAACCAAACGCGGATCAACGCATAAAATAGGATCAATAAAACAATAAGCCCAGCCAACATAAAGCTCACACTGGTATTGATTTCCCACACATCCCACTTAAGTGTGACTTCACCCAAGTTTAATAAAGCCAAGCTGGTTAAGCTGACTGCAAAAATTAACAGTAATCCCCAACCGATGAGTTTTTTCATTGCGCCCCCTCTTCGGTAGGCTCAACTGGAACACTGGGCTCACTGGTTTCATTTGTGGTGTGTTTTTTAATGCTGAACAGTTGATTAAAACGCGAGAACAGACCCTCTAGCTGTGGCGTAATTTCGTCCACGGCTTCTTGTACTTTAGGCGCCATACTGGCCATCCAATCGGCTTGGGTTTGAGCCAGGTTGGCCAACTCATCACTGAGACTTTGTATTTCAGTTTGCAGGCGTTGCTTGTCTTGCTGCCATTGCTCCGACTCAACATAGCCTTCAATTTCTGACAACTCTTGTTGACTGCGTTGATTTAACTCAGCCAATTCTTCTCGTAGCGTTTGTAATCCCGTCTGTAAGTCTTGTTTAGCTTGTTCGAAATCTTCACGTAACTTGGGATCATTGATCTTAATCACCTTGTCGTCTGATTCTGAAAAACCAAACATGGCTTGGCTGGCCTCAGTTAAGCGCAACTGCATTTCTTCTAACTGTATTTGAGTCGTTTGTTGACTTGCTTCAAGTTCAGCCAATGCCTGTTTCCAAGCTTGTTGTGTTTGGCCAAACTCCGCCAAATGTTGCTGCTGATTTTTTAACTGCTCAGTTAGCTGAATAAGCTCGGCTTGCTGGCTTTGTATTTGGCTTACCAAATCTGTGCGGGTAGGCGATTGTTGAATAAACAACCAGGAGGCGAGTGCCAAGGCAAAGGCGGTACCGGACACCAATAAAATAAGCCAAATTAACAGATTCGAGCGCCAACTATTATTGTGCGACGTTTTGACACGTTTGGCTTTTTTTGATGGATCCGTTTCGTGATCGGATGAATTTGCTGACTTGGATTCGGCCTCCACAAACTCACCTTCGACCACATGATGTTCGGCTTTGGGGGTAATGGGGTCACTCATAGCTTTCTCCTAAAGACGTAGCATAACGTTGCAAGGTATCAACAATCGCCGCATCGCTTGAGGTGGGCGTGACCAAAATGCTTCCGCTAAACCCAAGCTTACGCGCGGCGTTTTGAATGCGCTCACTAAATACTATCAGAGTTTGGCGAAAGCACCAGGCCTGGTCGGCTGGATTTTGCGCCGACAAGCTTTGGCAAAAGGCCTCTAAACTGCTCACACTGGTGAACAAAATCACGGGTGCTTCGGCTTGCTTAAAGATCGGCCAAATGCTTTGGCAAAAAGGCGCCGCTTGGCGTTGATAAACTTCAAAAAACTCAACTTGGGCGCCCTGTTCGATCAGGCTTTGCGCTAAATGCTCTCGCCCGCCATCGCCTCGCACAATCGCCACACGCAAACCATTGGGTTTCGCAAACACCGCCAAATTCAACATGCCTTCAGAATCAAATGTGCTCGGTAAAGGCGCTAAATTTGGCCAACCTTGTTGCTCAATCGCCTGCGCGGTTGCGTCGCCCACAGCAACCAAACTGGCTTGAAATGAAGCCGGAAGCGACGGCATTTGCTGTGCAAAATAGCTGACCGCATTGCGGCTGACAAACACCCACACATCATAATCATTCCATGCAGGTTGCTGACTTAACGTTTGAGCTTGAATCTGCAAACTCGGACAATCCAAACTCACAAAACCCGCCTCAAGCAAAGCTTGATTCAAGCACCAGGCCTGGTGCTTGGGGCGCGTATTAAGTAAAGTCGGCGTCATCGTTCTATCTGCCTAATGGAGTTGCCGTACACGACTTGAGCGAGCTTAAGCCTGCTCGCTATAGAGTTTCTGTAAAATCTCGCGTGCGCCGCCCTCTAACAGCTGCTGGCCAATATCACGCCCTAGCTCTTCGGCTTGCGCGGCCGGTGCGCGGCCTTCTTTACGCACAATATGCGAACCGTCGGTTTCAGCGACCAAACCACGCAACCAGACTTCACCACCTTGCAGTAACGCATAACCACCAATCGGCACCTGACAACCACCGTCCAACGTATGGTTCATTGCACGTTCTGCGCGCACCACGGTTTCTGTATCGGCATGGTTTAATACTGCCACGAGTTTTTGTGTGTCAATGTCATCCGCTAGGGTTTCAATCCCCAGCGCACCTTGTGCCACCGCGGGTAAACAAAGCTCAGGTGCCATTCGATCACGAATACGTTCCTCCAAACCTAAACGCTCTAAACCAGACGTGGCCAATACAATCGCATCATAATCACCCGCATCCAGTTTTCCCAAACGTGTGCCTACGTTTCCGCGCAAAAAACGTACTTCCAAATCTGGGCGCATAAACTGAAACTGCGCTTGACGACGCAAACTTGAGGTACCCAAAATCGCACCTTGTGGCAGTGCATCTAGATTTTCATATTTATTTGACACAAACGCATCGGTCGGATCATGGCGCTCCATAATTGCGCTTAAAACAAAACCTTCTGGTAACTCCATGGGCACATCTTTCATCGAATGTACGGCTAAATCAGCCTGGCCAGAGAGCATTTGGTCTTCTAACTCTTTAGTGAACAGACCTTTGCCGCCAATTTTTGCTAAAGGCACATCCAAAATTTTGTCACCTTTGGTGCTCATCGGAATCAATTCCACCACCAGGCCTGGATGCGCTTTTTCAAGTAGGTCTTTAACAAATTCGGCTTGCCACATCGCGAGTGGGCTTTTACGAGTTGCGATACGTAAGGTCGTCTTCATAGTCTGTTCCATTTATGTGTAAGCCACACATTTTACTCAAATGCCACAAGGATTTTCGCTAAAATAACGCTGTTATCCAACGAAAGGCGCGAGATCATGTTAAAACTTATTTTTACCCTGCTTTTATCCAGTCTGTTATTGACAGGTTGCGACCGTGAAGCTCAAGCCAATCAACTCAAAGAAATGGACGATTTTGCTTGGACCGCCCAACAGGCTCGCGAAAAAAACATTCCAATTATGATTATGTTTACCGCTCAGTGGTGCGACTTTTGTCACCAGCTTAAACGCGAGGTATTAAACCCCATGTTGCTAGGCGGTCTGTATGAAGATTATGCGATGATTATGCGTCAAGTGAGTGTCGATTCGAGTGCGCCACTGAAATTTTCAGCCGCTGAAACTCTACCCAAACGCGATTTTGCTAAGCTTTATAATGCCGATATTACACCGACGCTGATTTTTGTCGATTCACGCGGCTTGCCAGTGGGTGATCGTATTGTCGGCGTATCCGACACCCAATTATTTGCCGCCATGATTCACAAGTCGTTAAATCAGGCTTACCAAAAAATGGGCAACCCAATGGAATTACCGGCTTCACCTGAACAAATGCGTCGCCCGTTAGCCGGCTTTCCCGAAAAATAAACATTAAAGGTGCGATATGACACAGAACATTAACCAAGAAAAACTTTCGAGCGGCCGATTTAGTGAATCAACCGATGCGTTTGTCGAAGAATTTACCGCCTCGATTCAGTTTGATCACCGTCTCTATCGCCAAGATATTCAAGGCTCAATTGCGCATGCAAGAATGTTATATAAGGTCGGCATTTTAAGCGCCAAAGAAGAAGACGACATTATTAAAGGTCTAGAGCTGGTTCAAAAAGAAATCGAAAGCGGCGAAATGATTTGGTCCATTAAACAAGAAGATATTCACATGAATATCGAATCTCGCTTGACTCAAATGATCGGCATTACCGGTAAAAAACTGCATACTGGCCGTTCGCGTAACGACCAGGTTGCGACCGATATTCGTTTATATGTGCGTGATGAAATTGACTTTATTTTGACGGAACTCAAGCGTCTTCAACAAGGTATTATCAGTGTCGCCGAGCGTGAAGCCGATACGATTATGCCCGGTTTTACCCATTTACAAACCGCACAACCGGTGACGTTTGGTCATCATATGTTGGCTTGGTATGAAATGTTAGTGCGCGATGTCGAACGTTTAGAGGACTGCCGCAAACGCGTGAATACTCTGCCGCTAGGATCGGCGGCCTTGGCGGGCACTACCTATCCGATTGATCGCGAATACACCGCCAAACTATTGGG
The DNA here is from genome assembly GCF_036568485.1 of Thiomicrospira sp. Taxonomy (GTDB): domain Bacteria; phylum Pseudomonadota; class Gammaproteobacteria; order Thiomicrospirales; family Thiomicrospiraceae; genus Thiomicrospira. The sequence continues at coordinate 2,247 of NZ_DATCSL010000009.1, read as the reverse complement.
CTTTGATCGCATCAGCCAAAACTCACTAGATGGTGTATCAGATCGAGATTTTGCGATTGAACTCACTGCGTGGGCAGCGACCTTGTTAATGCACTTGTCGCGTTTCTCAGAAGAATTGATTTTATGGTCATCCGCCCAATTTCAGTTTATTGATTTACCGGATCGTTTTTGTACCGGTTCGTCGATTATGCCGCAAAAGAAAAACCCGGACGTGCCCGAGTTGGTGCGTGGCAAATCTGGACGCGTATATGGCCACTTAATCAGCTTGCTAACTTTAATGAAGTCACAACCGCTGGCTTACAACAAAGACAACCAAGAAGATAAAGAACCTATTTTTGACACAATCGACACCGTTCGTGGTTGTTTACGCGCTTTTGCCGACATGATTCCCGCCATGCAAGTAAAACGCGAAATGACTTATGAAGCCGCCAAACGCGGATTCTCTACCGCCACCGATTTAGCGGACTACTTGGTTCGTAAAGGTTTAGCTTTCCGTGATGCACATGAAATTGTGGGTTTAGCGGTCGCTTATGGTGTAAAAAACAAAGTAGATTTATCCGATATGCCACTCGAAACCCTGCAGGGTTTCAGTGATAAAATTGGCGCGGATGTGTTTGAAGTTTTAACTTTAGAAGGCTCAGTTGCCGCACGTAACCACTTAGGTGGTACGGCTCCAGAGCAGGTGAAAGCTCAGGTTAAAAAAGCCAAGCAAACCTTAGCTTAAAGCCGGATTCTAAACAGCACCACCAGGCCTGGTGGTCACAATTTTCAAACCCCTTAAAGCAAAAAACCCCGCCAAGGCGGGGTGATTGTGCCAATCACTGGCACACAAACAAAACTAACTAGGAAAACACAAAGTTCAGATTAGAACTTATGCTTGATACCAACTGAAACGTTCGTTAGACCATCAGTAGATCTCATCATGTTTTTATCAGCAGAAACATATTCAACATAAGCGGTCGTGGCTTTTGCTAATTTGTAGTCCACACCAAAGGCCATAGTTGTACCATCTTTTAAGCCTGCCTGATCATAGCTAACCGTTGAGTATTTAGCTTTTGGCATAAAATCACCCATTTTGTAAGCTAAACCAACCTGAATGTTAGTACCATCCAAACCATCACCCTTTGAAATAACATCTGCAGTTTCATCAAATGACTGATAAACCACGTTAGCTATCAAACCAGATTCTGCATACTGAGCACTGATACGCATTTCAGTTGCTGCTTTTTGGTTTGTATCCACTTCATCAGTGGCTGCGTCCCAAGTATTCATTGCCGCGGCTAGATATAGGCCTTTTTTAGTTGAACCATAAGTTAAAGCTGCAGAAATGGCATTTGTTAATGCGCTATCTGTTTCAGATTCGTCATCTGCTGTAGTATTCACGTCATATGCAATGTTGCTTACACCCGCTACCATTAATTTAATACCTGAAAATTCTGGTGAGGTATACATCAACACATTATTAGCACGGACTTCACCAGCAGAACCTTTCACACCGAGGGCACCTGCCATTGAAGTTTTACCCATATCGCCATAAGTCGTGTCATTAAGTAAATCTTTTGGCTGTGACATTTTGAAAGGTGTATCGTGACGACCAACCATAACCGTACCGAAGTTACCGGCTAAACCAACATAAGTGTTACGACCAGACAAACTATTAAAACTTTCAGCCACTTTTACACCGAATTCCATTTTATAAACACCCTTAAGGCCGTTACCTAGGTCTTGTGAACCTTTCACACCTACACGTGAATTATGATCAGTGGTTTTCATGCCTTTGTCTGTCGTGCTGTTGATCGCTGCGTTGATTTGACCGTAAACGTCTGGGCCAGATTTGTGATCGTCAGCCATAACGGCTGGAGCGGCAACAACAGAAGCGATGGCAAGAGCTAAAATATTTTTCTTCATGAGTTTTTCCTTAATCAATAAAATTAAACGCGTTAATTTGAAACACGCGATAACTTTACCATTGCGAAGCGCGGACTTGTTAAGGTTTTGTGAACTTAGATGACGTTTTTTTGACAAGCTACGCACAAGCACCAGGCCTGGTGCCTAAGCTAAGAAGATTAAATGCCGTTATTGGCTATTAAGATAAATAATAAAGTCGTGATAAGGCAAAGGCCGTGCAAAATAATAACCCTGGAAGTCATAACAGCCTTGTGCAATTAAGGCTTGACGTTGTGCTTCCGTTTCCACGCCTTCGGCTAACACATGCAATCCCAAGGCTTTACCCATTGCGATAATGGT
>NZ_DATCSL010000008.1:0-108870 GCF_036568485.1 Thiomicrospira sp. | reverse complement strand
CGTGTTGAAAAAACCTATTCGATCAGCACGGCTCAAAAAGGAATAGGTCAAGCCAAAGGTTCAAATCAAACCCCACTAGGTAAACATATTATTCGAGCCAAAATTGGCGACGGATTACCGGTAAATAGTGTGTTTGTTGCACGCCGACCAACTGGTGAAATTTATAATGATGAGTTGGCTAAATCGAACCCAAAGCGCGATTGGATTTTGACTCGTATTCTTTGGTTAAGCGGCTGTGAAAAAGGCCGCAATCGATTGGGTTCGGTGGATACCATGCAGCGTTATATTTACATTCATGCAACGCCTGATTCTGAACCCATGGGGCAAGCTTTGTCACACGGCTGTGTGCGTATGCGCAATCAAGATATGTTGGAGTTATTCGAGCTTGTCTCTGTGGGCACAAGAGTTAACATTCACCTATGATTAATTATTTACTACGATTGGGCCTGTCTTTATTGTTTATCACTTGGGTGGTGAGCAGTCTGGTTTTCTTGCTTATTCATTTGGTTCCAGGCGACCCCGTTTCCGTGATGCTGGGTGACTGGGCGAGTCCGGCCGATGAACAGGCGTTACGCCATCAACTGGGGTTGGATCAGCCACTTTGGCAGCAATACATTCATTACTTTATGGGGCTATTGCAGTTTGATTTAGGCACCTCGTTATTCTTTCAGCAGCCAGTATCTGATTTGGTTTTACAGCGTTTACCTATGACCGCTTATTTAGCCGTCATGGCGATGTTGATTGCGGTGTTGATTGCGTTTCCGTTAGGCATGTGGGCGGCGCTCAGATCCGGTCGCTGGCCAGACTATGCGTCGATGACAGTGGCGTTGGTCGGGGTTTCTATTCCCAATTTTTGGCTGGGGCCGATGTTAATTTTACTGTTTTCGATTAGTTTAGCTTGGTTGCCAGTCAGTGGAGCGGATCAGCCTTGGGCTTGGGTGTTGCCGGCAGTCACACTGGGTACGGCATTAGCGGCCATCTTAGCTAGGATGTTACGTGCTTCATTATTAGAAATTTTCCATGAAGACTATATTCGCACCGCCAGAGCAAAAGGGTTATCCAATACCCGAGTTTATGGCCTGCATGCTCTGCGTAATGCGTTGTTACCCGTGGTGACAATTATGGGGTTGCAGCTGGGTACTTTATTAGGTGGCGCGGTTATAACCGAGGTGGTATTTGATTGGCCGGGTTTAGGTCAATTATTAGTTGATTCGATTCAGCGGCGCGATTACCCAGTGGTTCAAGCCTGTATTTTAATAATTAGTGTGGCCTATATTACTGTGAATGCACTTACGGAACTGGTGTACGCATGGTTAGACCCAAGAATTCGGTTGGCAAAATGAAAACTAATAAGGTGACACATTAGATGAAGTGGTTAAGTTTGCTAATCGTGCTTGCTTGGTTTGCGATGGCGTTGGGTGCCTTTTTGGTTGGTGAGTCAGCGAATTTAGTAGATTTGAGCAAATTGTTGGCGGTGCCTGATTGGCAGAGCTGGTTGGGCTACGACGAGTTAGGACGCCCGTTATTTGAGCGTTTATTACTTGGTGCACAAACCTCCTTGTTTGTGGCCTTAGGTGTGGTGGTTTTCTCGGCATTAATTGGTACCAGTATCGGCATTTACAGCGGTTTTATGGGTGGCTGGGTTGATCGTGTCATCACTAAAGTGATTGATGTGTTTTTAGCTTTCCCTGGCTTGTTATTAGCGATAGGTTTGGCGGCCGTATTAGGCCCAGGGATTGAGAATGTGATCTTGGCACTCGTCGCAGTAGGTTGGGTGGGTTATGCACGTTTAGCACGCGCTCAGACCTTAAGTTTACGCCATCGGGAGCATATTCAAGCGGCCCGCGCTTTGGGCGTGAACCAGCCGGTTATTTTATACCGACATTTATTGCCTTTGATTATCGCACCTTTAGGTGTTGAGGCTACATTTGGTTTTGCAGGCGCGGTGATTGCCGAAGCCGGGCTGTCTTTTTTAGGATTAGGGGTTCAGCCACCTGATGCGTCGTGGGGTAATATGATCCGAGAGGGTACACGCTATTTGTTGGTAGCGCCGCACTTGGTTATTGTGCCAGGTGTCGCGCTAATGTTGGTGGTATTGGCGATTAATGTATTGGGCGATCGTTGGCGAGATTACCTAGATGTTAAACAAGGTAAACCACACCTATAAGTACCAGGCCTGGTATAAGGAAATGTATTTATGTTGAAAGTTCAAGGCAAAGCCATGTCGCTAGGCAGTGTGATGATTGGTGTTGGCGGTTTAACATTAACCGATCAGGAACGGGATTGGTTACTCAGTCCAATGGTGGCAGGGGTGATTTTGTTTAGCCGTAACTTTGAGTCACCTGAGCAATTAAAAGCTTTGTGTGATGATATTCATGCACTACGTCATCCTAAACTACTGATTGCGGTTGATCATGAAGGTGGACGGGTGCAGCGATTCCGCCAAGGTTTTACACGTTTACCATCTATGCGTGTGTTAGGTCAGCTTTATCAACAATCTGCCGAAACCGCGCTAAAAAAAGCCTACGAGCTAGGCTGGCTGTTGGCGACCGAATTATTGGCCTGTGGTGTGGATTTTAGTTTTGCGCCCGTTGTGGATTTAGATTATGGCGAAAGCCATGTAATTGGTGATCGTGCTTTTTCATCGGACCCTTTCATTACCGGAAAGTTGGCGATGCAAGTCAGCTCAGGGATGCGTGAAGCGGGAATGGCGTCGGTTGCCAAGCACTTTCCCGGCCACGGCTATGTTAAAGCCGATACCCATGAAGAAATTGCGATCGATCAGCGGCATTGGCCGCAAATTCAGCAACAGGACCTACAACCTTTTTTGAGCTTGATGTCGCACGGTTTAGAAGCGGTTATGCCCGCGCACGTTCGTTATCCTAATGTCGATGATTTGCCGGTAGGTTTCTCTGATTATTGGTTGCAAAAGATTTTGCGTGAAGAATGTCATTTTGATGGCGCAATCATCAGTGACGACTTGGGTATGCATGCCGCCGCTGTTTATGGTTCGGTGGTTGAGCGCGTTAACCTAGCCTTAAAAGCAGGTTGTGATTTGGTGTTGGTATGCAATGAATTGGACCAAATTCCAGCCGTGCTAGCGCAGGGCACTCAACGGCGTTGCCCAATTTCGCACGCACGTTTAATCCGATTGCATGGACGGGCTCATGTTTCATTTGATCGTTTGCATTATGAACCTCTGTGGCAAGCTGCGGCTAAGAATATTAGTCAGTTAAGTGAGCAGGCTTTACAAACAACGTTAATTTAGAGGATATTGACTTCAGGTTCTAAGTGGATGCCAAACTTATGCATTACCTCGTCTTGAACCATTTGCGATAGTTCAACAAGCTCTTTACCGGTGGCGCCACCCAAATTAACCAAAACTAATGCGTGTTTATCAGATACTGCTGCACGGCCATGACTCAGTTTGTGTGCACCTGATTGCTCGATTAACCAAGCAGCGGGAATTTTGTATTGGCCATCCAACATTTTATGGTTAGGAATTTCCCCATGTTCTTGCTGCATTTGTTCGAAATACTCTGCTGATACAATGGGATTTTCGAAAAAACTGCCGGCATTGCCAAGTATTTTTGGGTCAGGTAAGCGCTCTTGGCGCAAAGTCACCACCGCATTGAAGACATCTAAAGGCGTGATACTTGTTAAATTTTGAGCTTGCAGATAGTTTTTTAGCGGTTCGTAAACTAAATTGGCTTGACCGGCATGTAACTTTCTTAAACGAAAAGTGACACGATGCACCAACAGGCGGTTTGAAAACTGTCGTTTGAAAATACTGGTGCGATAGCCAAATTCGCAGTCGGCATTCCGAAACTCAATACGATGACCATCGTATAAATTTAACGCCTGAATTCGAGTGATCGTATCTCGTGCTTCTGTGCCATAAGCGCCTATGTTTTGCACAGGGGCTGCACCCACGGTTCCTGGGATATAAGCTAAGTTTTCAAGTCCCCACCAATTTTTTTTGACAGTGTACTCGACCAATTGATGCCAATTCATGCCAGCGCCAACCGATAACCAAATACCCTCATGATCTTCTTTAACGACTTTTATCTTATTAAAGCTACAGCGGACGATGACACCTTCTATATCATGCGTAAACAATATATTGCTGCCATCTCCCATGATGGTCCAAGGCATCGAAGCCAGCTTTAAATCGGAGCGCAGTACTGGAATATCGCTTTGTTTGCTGACCTCAACGTAATAACGCGTTTTAGTCGCAATATTGAATGTATTGAGATGCGTAATTGGGTAGTTGGCTTGAATGTGCATAGTTTTTGCTTAGTTTGCTATAATTTTAAAAATTTAAGAAGTCTTAAATGCCCATTGTGAGCTAACTTTTTCAATTGGGTTAGCTTTTTTGCCAAAACGTGATGTCGAGACGGATCGAGCAGGCCAAATTATAAAGGAAAACACATGAGTCTTTTGAAACTTTCGACACAATCTTGGTCTTCTCAGACAGTATTTATTATGGCCGCCGTTGGATCGGCTGTGGGTTTGGGGAATATTTGGAAGTTTCCTTATATAGCGGGTGACAATGGTGGTGGTGCGTTTGTATTGGTCTATTTGGCTTGTATTTTAATTATCGGTTTACCGATCTTGTTATCTGAAATAGCATTGGGACGTACAGGCCAAGCAAATCCGGTGCAAGCGATGGCGAATGTGGCTTATGAAAGTGACGCTTCACGTATTTGGTCTGGTTTGGGCTTTAATGGGGTGTTGGCGGGTTTATTAATTTTGTCGTTTTATACGGTTATCGCTGGTATTGCCGTCGCCTATTTTGTCACCAGTGTGCAAGGCGCTTTTGTAGGTATAACGAGTGAGCAAGCGCAAGACTTGTTTGAAACAAAGGTCGCTAATCCTTGGGAACTATTGTTCTGGCATAGTTTAGTAACGGTGTTTACGATTGTCATTGTTTCAAAAGGCATTAGAAGTGGCTTAGAAAAAGCGATTAACTTTATGATGCCAGGTTTATTGATTATTTTGTTGGTGTTGTTAGGTTACGCTACTACCACTGGTTTTTTTGGTGCAAGTGTGGCGTTTATGTTTACGCCTGATTTTACTAAGCTCAGCTGGGAAGCCGTATTAATCGCGTTAGGGCATGCCTTTTTTACCCTCAGTATTGGTTTAGGCACGATGATGGCCTATGGTGCGTATGTCAATCAAAATATGTCGATTGTTAAAGCCAGCGTTTGGATTGTAGTAATGGATACGCTGATTGCGATTATGGCAGGCCTGGTAATTTTTTCAGTCGTATTTGCGAATGACTTGCCTCCAGGCGCCGGACCGGGTTTGTTATTTCAAACCTTGCCTATTGCCTTTGGGCAAATGGTTGGGGGCTGGTTTTTTGGTAGCCTATTCTTTTTGTTAGTGGTGATGGCAGCTCTTAGTTCAGCAATTTCCTTGATTGAGCCAGCCGTTAGCTGGTTTGAGCAAAACTGGGGTTATTCACGTAAAAAATCGGCATGGATTTTGGGTTCGATTGCTTGGTTAATCGGGCTGGGTAGTGTGTTGTCATTTAATTATTGGCAAGATATTAAATTGTTAGGTGATCGTAACTTTTTTGGCTCGGTGGATTTTTTAACCTCAAGTATTATGTTGCCTTTGGGTGGTTTGTTAATTGGTGTATTTGTCGCTTGGACAATGCGGGCGGATTTAAAAGCCCAGCAAATTGATTTGCAAGGTTGGGTCATGCGCTTATTTAACTTCAGTTTGCGTTATGTGACGCCTTTCGCGGTAATTTTGGTATTCGCTTATAATTTGAGCCAAACTTATATTGTGCCGATCATGCTAATTAGTATTGCGATCTATTTAGTTTATGTTTTGAGATTGCTAAATCTTAAACGTTTAAAGAATAGAACATAATTTAAAAGGTTATCCGACTAAAACTTAGTCGGATTGTGTTGTGATTACATATATTGGTTAGTCACAAAGCGGTTCATTTCCATAAAACGAGCATTTAAATCGCGCTGTAATTTATGTGAGGCTCGCACAATCGCTCGCATGACATTGTAAACTGCATGCGGCTGGGTCGTAATCAAACTTTCAAAATCGCTTCGATTTAAAGTAATGACTTCGCTGTCTTTACGGCTTCTTAATGTCATGGAGTGAGGCTCGCCATCTATAAAACTCAGTTCACCAGCTAACGAACCAGCGGTTAAAGCTGCCATGATGGTTTCATCTTTCGCACCGAGGTTTTTAATCACATCTATCTTGCCTGATATGACGACGTATAACTGATCATCCGAGTCGCCTTCTTTAAATAATAGATCATCTTTTTTCAAACTTCTTTTTTGACAAATGGCTAACAGAGCCTGGCATTCGGTCTCCGATAAGTCCTTACCGAGTACTGACTGTGAAAGCGTTAAGATGTCATGTGAACTCATTTAATCGATTCCTTGTTATATAAATATTAAAAAAACTTTTCTGCTGGTCAACGAAGGGTTTCGAGTGGGAATAGAGTATCAAAAACAAAGCCTAATCCGTATACAAATATAAAAACCAGAATAAATACGATAAGGATAGAAAAAGCCTGCTTGTTTTCGATAAACTTTTTACGCCATTGTTCGCCTTTAATCAGTGGCCATACCAGCCAGATAAAAAACACGGCGGCGCCTATTTGAAGGCCGATTAATAAATACTCAAGCCAGCTAGGAAGTTCCATATTTTATGCCTTTGATACGAGTAGGTTTACCAGTATTTGATAGTAGATATCGGTTAACAAGTCTAGGTCTTTAACACTAACACATTCGTTGACCTTATGAATAGTGTCGTTTAAAGGGCCAAACTCAATTACTTGTGCACCAGTTGGAGCAATAAAACGGCCATCGGACGTACCACCTCCTGTCGATAGGTTTGGACGATAGTTCATGATTTTTTGAATCGCGTCAGAAGTAGCCTGAATCAGTTCGCCTTCCGCATGCGTTACAAATGGTAGCCCAGATAAATTCCACTCAATTTGATAGTCTAGGTTAAACGGCGCTAAACAATCTATTACGCCTTGCTGTAAGGATTCAAGTGTATGTTCAGTGGAGAAACGGAAGTTAAACATGACTTCTATTTCACCCGGAATGACGTTGGTGGCACCTGTACCGGATTGTATGTTGGATATTTGTAAGGATGTCGGTGGAAAGTAGTCATTGCCTTGATCCCACTCAATGCCAGTTAGCGCAGCCAAGGCGGGTAGCGCTTTATGTATGGGGTTATCCGCTAATTGTGGATAGGCAATATGCCCTTGCACACCTTTGATTATGAGTTTAGCGTTTAATGAGCCACGTCGACCATTTTTAATCGAATCCCCTAGCTTGACGTCGCTGGAGGGCTCGCCCACTAGACAATAATCGATTTTTTCATTTCGAGCTTCAAGCGTGTCAATTACTTTTACGGTGCCATCTGTTGCGGGACCTTCTTCATCACTGGTAATTAAGAATCCAATCGAGCCATTATGCTGTGGGTAATCCTTAACAAAGCGCTCAGTTGCGACCATAAAGCAAGCAATGCTGCTTTTCATATCAGCCGCGCCACGCGCATATAACATTCCTTGGTCAATTTCAGCTGAAAAGGGTGGGTGCTTCCATTTGTCTAGTGGGCCAGTTGGCACAACATCGGTATGGCCTGCAAATACAAGCAGGGGGCCAGAATCACCTTTACGTGCCCATAAGTTGCTGACTTCGCCGAATGGCATGGGTTCGCAGTTAAAGCCAAGTGGGGTAAGAAAGCCTGAAATTAAATTCTGACAGCCTTTATCGTCGGGCGTAACTGAGTCGATGCGGAGTAGGACTTGGGCTAAATCAATCGTGGCACTCATAAGTTTTGATATTCTTCCAATTTGAAGCCGATCAGTAGTCTTTGATCAAGTTGCAGAACCGGCCGTTTAATTAAAGTTGGGTGTTGGGTTAGGAGGGTCAGATCTTGATCGTCAATCGCGGCCTGTTCGCTATTGGAAAGCTGTTTCCAAGTCGTGCTGCGTTTATTGATCAGGTCGCTGTAATCTGTATAGGTTAACCAGGTTAGTATCGTTTCAGTGCTTAATCCATCTTTGCGAAAATCGTGAAACTGAAAACTGTGTCCGGCAGACTCTAAAAATTTCCGTGCCTTGCGGACCGTATCGCAATTTGAAATGCCGTAGAGAATCATCATGTAAAGGGTGTTCCAGAAAAAGTGTTATAGACTGAGTTTAACCTTGATATCTGGTTAAATCAAAAAAGGCGCTGAAAAGCGCCTTTTTTTGGGTGATTAAATGTCGCGTAATAGTTCGTTAATGCCGACTTTTCCAAGTGTTTTAGCATCTACTTTTTTCACGATTACCGCGCAATATAAGCTATAGGAACCATCTTTTGATGGTAGGTTGCCAGAAACAACCACCGATCCAGCCGGTACGCGACCATAGTGGATTTCGCCGGTTTCGCGGTCATAAATACGGGTTGATTGGCCAATATAAACGCCCATAGAGATAACGGAGCCTTCTTCAACAATGACACCTTCTACGACTTCAGAGCGTGCGCCGATAAAACAGTTGTCTTCGATAATCGTCGGTGCGGCTTGTAAGGGTTCAAGTACACCACCGATACCAACGCCACCCGATAGATGCACGTTTTTACCAATTTGTGCACAAGACCCAACGGTTACCCAGGTATCAACCATGGTGCCAGAGTCAACATAAGCACCGATGTTGACATAAGAGGGCATTAACACCGTGCTTGGTGCAATGTAAGAGCCACGACGAGCCATGGCTGGAGGGACGACACGCACACCCGCGGCTTCAAAATCGGCTTGTGAATAATCAGCAAACTTGGATGGTACCTTGTCAAAATAACGAGTTTCAGATGAGTTCATCACGACATTATCTTCGGTACGGAATGACAATAGAACCGCTTTTTTTAGCCATTCGTTAACCGTCCATTTGCCGACTGATTGGCGTTCTGCCACACGCATTTGACCGCTATCCAATAAATGTAAGCTTTCTTGAATGGCGCGCTTAGTTTCCGCATCAACATTTTTGGGCGTGATTTCGGCACGACGTTCAAACGCCGCTTCAATAATTTGCTGTAGATCCGCAGACATATTTTTAGTTTCCGTTTACTTAATTAAAATACAATTAAGCAATTATAACATTTTTGATTTATGCCCTAAAGAAAAAAGGAGAGAGCGTGGCAAAAGTAGTCGGCTTCGACCATGTCAGTATTTTGGTAAAAGACGCGCAGGCGAGCTTGGCGTTTTATCAAAGAATATTAGGTCTCAATTGTTTAGATAGACCCAATTTAGATTTTAAGGGGTACTGGTTGGACTTAGGTGCAGGTCAGAGTTTACATATTATGCAGTTACCAAACCCTTGTGAACAAGTAGATCGCCCCGATCACGGAGGTCAGGATCAACATTTTGCGTTAAGAGTGGATAGGATTGATGAATTTGTGCCATTACTTGTTCAGCAAAATATTGCTTACACTCGCAGTCGTTCAGGGCGTAATGCTTTGTTTTTTAGAGATTTGGATCACAACGCGATTGAGCTTTTTGAAGCGGGTTGAGTTAAGTTTGCTAGGATTCAATATAGGTCATTAAAGTTTGTGTGAGTTGCTGCTGTCGTTCAATCGGAATCGCTTCGTTGTCAGTGGTGCTAATAATGAAGGTGTCTTCTGCCTTTTCACCGACGGTGTTAATTTTGGCATCATGCATGCGTATCTCGCAATCCCGGAAAGCTTGACCTATTCGAGAAAGCAGGCCTGGTATATCTTTGGTTACTATTGTGATTTCAGTAAATTTCTTACTCAAGTCTTGAAACTGTACTTGAGTGGGGGTTTTAAAGTGACGGATTCGGCGTTCTTTGGTGTGATTGACCATGGGTTTAATGGGTGGATGGTCGACTAGGTTATGTTCCAGTTTTTGCTTAATCTTGTGCAATAACTCAAGGTCTTCAATGGCGACATTTTCTCGATCTAGAAAGTAAACCAAAACTAAGGTCATGTTTTCAAGGGTCGAGTAAACTTTGGCTTCTACAATATTTAGGTTGAGGTTATCAAGTGTTTGAGTGATTTGTGCGAATAAAAAATCTCGGTTCGGCATATAAATCATCAACTCAGAGGCTCCGCGATGGGTTTTCCCAGTTATCGATACGGCAATTTCCTCTAAGGGTGTTTGATAAAGCTGTTGTGTGATGCGGCTAATTTCAAGTGGGGTTTGGCGGTTAAAAAACTCGGTCTTTTTAAGACCGTTCCACAAGGCTTGATAATCACTGGTGTTAAGTGAGTTTTTAGCTAAGATTTCACGTGCTTTTTCTTGATGTAGCAAGGCTTTTTTACTTTTATCTTTTGGGATTTCGAGTGCTTTATCCAGCGCGTTAGAAGTTTCGTTAAATAGCTCTAAAAATAGGGCATTTTTCCAGTCATTCCATACCTCATCTGAGGTGGAGCAGACGTCAGCTACTGTTAGCAGATATAAATAGTTCAGGCGGTTTTGATCACCAACCAAACGAGCAAACTCTAAAATGACATTCGGGTCGCTTAAGTCTTTACGCTGCGCAACACTTGAGAACTCAAGATGATGTCGAACGAGCCAAGCAACCAGTTTGGTATCGCTGTCCGATAAGTTATGGGCCTTACAAAATTGTAAGGCATCTTCCGCTCCCAATACCTCATGAGCGCCATTTCGACCCTTTGCAATATCGTGAAATAAGCCGGCCAAAAACAGAATTTCGGGTTTGCATATTGAGCGCGCAACTTGATGTGCGGTAGGGAATTCAAACGCGTATTCTTTAATGAAAAATCGTCTTAGGTAGCGAATGACCAAAATGGTGTGCTCATCAACGGTGTAGGCATGAAAAATATTAAATTGCATGAGCCCTGATATTTTATGGAAAGCCGGAATATAAGCTTCGAGTATTCCGTAGCTGTGCATGCGTTTTAACGAGGCGTTAACCCCTTTGGGTTGACGGAATATTTCAATAAACAAAGCTTTGTTAATGGGGTCGTTGCGAAATGATTCATCAATTAAGTGCAAGCTTTCACGCAACAGTCGAATAGTGCGAGCACGAATACCAGCGATGCTTGGATCGTTTTCGATAATAATAAAAAGTTCAAGTAAGGCGCTAGGGAAGTGTTGAAAAACTTGTTCAGTTCGAATGTCTAGGTACTGGTTAACTAGCTGAAAACGTTGGTTAATTTTGGTAATTTTTTGTGATTTTTGGCTAAATATTTCTTCATAAAAGTGCTGCAGCAAGATTTCATTCAGCTTGACGACTGAACGTAGGTTTCGATAGTAGCTGTTCATAAACTGCTCAACAGCTAGTTTTTCACTGGTATCTTGGTAGTTAAAGGTTTCAGCAACCTGTTGCTGATTATCAAATAACAAACGGTCTTCGCGACGACTTTTTAAACGATGCAGTATAAAGCGTACACGGCTTAAAAACTTATAGGCGGCGTCTAATTCACGGTATTCATCTGGCGTAATAAACTGTTTTTGGACGAGTTGGTGAATCGAGCTGGCATTAAAATGACGTTTCGCTACCCAGAATATGGTTTGAATATCACGTAAACCTCCTGGACTTTCTTTGATGTTTGGTTCCAGTTGGTAAACCGTATCATGGAAACGTTTGTGGCGCTGATCTTGTTCGGTGAGCTTGGCTTCAAAAAATTCTTGGCTTGGCCAGAAGTCGTTCGATTTCCATAGGCTTTGTAATGACTCAAACAGTTCATAGTTTCCTGTAATCCAGCGAGATTCCAGTAAATTTGTCGCTGTCGTAATGTCTTCTAAGCCGGCTTGGCGACATTCTTCAATGGTTCTAATCGCATGGCCGACTTCAAAACCCATATCCCATAATAGCGTAATAAATTGACTGATTTGGTTAGCGTCACTAAAAGGGCTTTTGCATAGAATGAGTAAATCTATGTCGGAGTGAGGGTGTAATTCTCCACGGCCATACCCACCGACTGCAACTAAGGCAAAGTTTTCAGCATCAAAGCTGTGATGCCAAATTTTTTTTAGGATTTGATCTACAAACACGGAGCGCTCTTTAACTAGTTCTGAGACCGCTGTTCCTTGATCAAATTGATTGAATTGGTGGGCGCTAAAGCGTTGAAGCATATCGCGTCCGACCTTAGCCGCGATATCAGGTTGTTTGAGTGCATTAATAAAATTAGGTAGGTCGGTTTGAGTGTGCATTCATGAGCCTTTGGTACTATAGGAGTGGTTGCTCATTGGTTCTTAATGTAAAAATTTCATAGCCTGTTTCAGTCACTAACAAGGTGTGCTCCCATTGTGCGGATAGTGTGCGGTCTTTCGTTACCACTGTCCAACCATCACCTAGCAGTTTGACTTCTGGTCGCCCTAAATTAATCATGGGTTCAATCGTAAAGGTCATACCAGGTTTAAGCACGGTTTGTTTTTGTTCCTCTGAGCTATAATGCAGAACTTGAGGTTCTTCGTGGAAGTCTTCACCAATGCCATGTCCACAATATTCTTTTACGACTGAGCAATCGTTGGCATGAGCATGTTGTTCAATCGCAAAGGCGACATCATAAAGAGTGGCATTAGGCTTCACTTGTTGAATGCCTTTCCATAAACACTCATGAGCAACGCGACAGAGTCGTGAAGCGTAAGGCGCCACTTCACCTACTTCAAACATCATGCTGGTATCACCATGAACCCCATCTTTAATCACGGTAACGTCAATATTGATAATGTCACCTTTTTTGAGCTTTTTATCACCAGGGATGCCATGACACACAACTTGGTTAATTGAGGTGCAAATAGATTTTGGAAACCCATGATAATTTAGTGTGGCTGGTATCGTACCTTGCACTTGGGTCATATACTCATGGGCTTTTTGATTCAGCTCTTCCGTTGTCACCCCGGGTTTGACAAGGGGGGTTAGCATTTCTAACACATCTGCCGCGAGACGGCCGGCAACACGCATTTTTTCAATTTGTTGTGGGTTTTTTAAGATAATACTCATAGTCGATTAGGTTTATTCCAAGCAGTTATTTTAGGAAAGTCTACCAGATATCTAGCTTCTGGCTAAAGAGCTAAGCAACGTGATCCTAATAAATATTTGCTAAAAGTTTAGTTTTGGTGTTATTTATCGCTAGAAAGCTTGAGTGTTTTGGGGTGTTATGGTATAAATGCCGCGCTTATTTTTAAACAGGATTTGAAGGTAACGCAATTTTAATTAAAACACACGTTTATCGGAACATAAAACGGGGTGCTAAGTCAGAAAGCTTGACTTGGTTCGTTTTAGCTGGGTAAACGGAGGCCTAACCCAAAATTGGAGAGAAACATGGCAAAAGTAACAATGCGTCAAATGCTTGAAGCGGGCTGTCACTTTGGACACCAAACTCGTTATTGGAACCCAAAAATGGGTCAATACATTTTCGGTGCTCGCAACAAGATTCATATTGTAAACCTCGAAAAAACCCTTCCTATGTTCAATGATGCATTGAACTTTGCAGGTTCTGTTGTCGCTAATAAAGGCAAGATTTTGTTCGTTGGTACTAAGCGCGCGGCGCGTGATTTGGTTGCTGAGCAAGCAACTCGCTGTGGTATGCCTTATGTAAACCACCGCTGGTTAGGTGGTATGTTGACCAACTTTAAAACCATCAAGCAGTCGATTAAGCGCTTGAAAGAACTTGAATCTATGCAGCAGGACGGCACCTTCGATAAAATTACCAAGCGTGAAGCGTTAACGCTAACTCGTGAATTGGAAAAGTTAGAGTTGTCTTTGGGTGGTATTAAAGACATGCGCGCGATGCCCGATGCTATTTTTGTTATTGATACTGGTAATGAAGATATCGCCATCTTAGAAGCGAAAAAGCTGGGCATTCCTGTTATTGGCGTGGTTGATACAAATAACAACCCTGATGGCGTAGATTACGTGATTCCTGGTAACGATGACGCGTTACGTGCGATCAAGCTATATCTAGAGTCTATGGCTGATACGGTGTTGGAAGCAAAAGCAAGTATCACTACAGCTTCTGCGGCAGATGAGTTTGTTGAAGCCGTAGAAACGGAAGAAAAAGCCGTTTAATAAAGCTTAATGCATCATCACCAGGCCTGGTCATACCAGGCCTGGTTGTTTCTAACCAAACAAAGATTATTTAGAAGGAATTAAACATGGCAGTTTCTGCAGCGATGGTAAAAGAATTGCGCGAAAGAACCGGCGCAGGCATGATGGATTGTAAAAAAGCCTTGGACGAAACTCAGGGTGATTTGGACGCAGCAATTGAGTTTTTGCGTGTAAAAGGTATGGCTGGTGCGGATAAAAAAGCCGGTCGTGTGGCGGCTGAAGGCGTGATTGCGATTGCGATTTCAGATGATAAGAAAAAAGCCGCAATTGTTGAAGTAAACTGCGAAACTGATTTCGTTGCGAAAGGCGATGATTTCCAGACGTTTGCAAACGGTGTTGCGAAAGTTGTGCTTGCAAAAGGTTTTACAAGCGTTGAAGACTTAGAGAAAGAAACACTAGATTCAGGCAAGACCATTGATGAGACTCGTCGCGCACTTATCGCTAAGATCGGCGAAAATATGCAGATCCGTCGCGTTGAAATCGTTGAAACTTCAAATGGCGAAATCGGTAGTTATCAGCATGGTGAGAAGATCGGTGTTGTCGTTGCTATGAACAATGGTAATGAAACACTTATTCGTGATGTAGCCATGCATGTGGCGGCCACTAAGCCACAAGCTATTTCAGCGGATGATGTGGATCAGGATATGCTTAATAAAGAGCGTGAAATCTTGACAGATCAAGCTAAGGAAAGTGGTAAGCCAATGGAAATCATTGAAAAAATGATTGATGGTCGTATCCGTAAGTTCTTAGAAGAAATTACCTTGTTAGGTCAGCCTTTCGTTAAGGATCCGGATCAAACGGTAGAAAAACTATTGAAAGCAAACGATGCTTCTGTGACACGTTTCATTCGCCTAGAAGTAGGTGAAGGGATTGAAAAAGAAGTATTAAACTTTGCAGACGAAGTAGCCGCAGCCGCAGCCGCAGCTCGAGGTTAATTTGTTAATAAAACCATAACCGTCAGTCGATAAATCGGCTTGATGGTTATGGTTTTTTTGTACTTAAAACACAAACTTGTTATGAAGCTTTGCAGTGTTTTTAAAATTGCATGTAATCGATAAACTTGCCTGTAATTTTAAAAACTTTATAAAGTGTAAAATAAATAAAAGGGTTCGCCATGAAACTAAAGTACTCTCGAATTTTATTAAAATTTAGCGGCGAAGTCTTGATGGGAAAAGCCGACTTTGGTTGGGATATGGTGGTTTTACAGCAAGTAGCCGAGCAAGTGAAGTCGATTTGTGAGCAGGGTGTACAAGTGGCCATTGTGGTTGGCGGGGGTAACGTATTCCGTGGTGGGCAAGTTCAATCCAACTCAATTCAACGTAGTACGGCTGATCAGATGGGAATGATGGCGACGGTTATGAACGGACTGGCGCTAAGAGATGTGTTTGAAAGTATTGGTTTGAAAAGCCGTCTTATGAGTGCCAATGCTGTTGAGGGTGTGGCCGAAGGTTTTAGTGCTAACCATGCACAAAAGTGCTTGGCCAATGGAGAGGTTCTGGTATTTGCAGGAGGAACTGGTAATCCATTTTTTACTACGGATACGGCGGCGGCTCTACGTGGAATTGAGGTTGGAGCTGATGTAGTGTTAAAAGCCACTAAGGTCGATGGTATTTACGACTCTGACCCCAAGAAAAACCCTCAAGCCATTCGATTTTCTCGTCTGAGTTATTCAGACGTTATTCAACAGAATTTACAGGTTATGGACTTGGCCGCCTTTGCCTTGTGTCGTGACCATGCAATGCCCATACGCGTGTTTGATATGTTAAAAGATGGCGCGCTTAATCGAATTTTACTAGGTGAAGATGAAGGCACACTAGTAACGACAGGAGACTAACATGTTAAAAGAGATTCGCGATAATGCGAAAAGTAGAATGCAAAAATCACTTGAAACTTTAGAAAGTAATTTTGCAAAAATTCGTACTGGCCGTGCTCACCCAAGCATTTTAGATTCAGTGATGGTGGACTACTACGGTTCCGATGTGCCAATCAGCCAGGTAGCCAATATTAATGTTGAAGATGCGCGCACTTTAACAGTTCAGCCTTGGGAAGCACCTATGTTACAAAAGGTTGAAAAAGCTATTATGACTTCGGATTTGGGTGTGAATCCCGTTGTGCATGGCAATATGATGCGTATTCCGATGCCAATGCTTACCGAAGAGCGCCGTAAAGAGTTTGCCAAAGTGGCACGTACGGAAGCCGAAAATGCGCGTGTTGCGATTCGTAATATTCGTCGAGATGCGAATGGCGATGTTAAAAACTTGTTAAAAGATAAACAAATTACTGAAGATGAAGCGCGTCGTTCAGATGATGATATTCAAAAGTTAACGGATGAGTTTGTCGGTAAAATCGATAAGTTGCTTGCGGATAAAGAAGCGTCATTATTGGAAATATAAGTCGAATTTTAGCCTTGAATAAGGCATAATTTCGTCTGCACTTACAACGGCCCTTTTGGGCCGTTGTCATTCTTTGCCATCAATTTTGGCTTGGCTATACGCTTAATTGCATTTAGAACACTATTTAGGAATGACCTTGTCACAGACTGAGCCTTCACAACCTGTTCCTCAACATATTGGCATCATTATGGATGGTAACGGTCGTTGGGCAAAAAAACGGTTTTTACCGCGCTATATAGGGCACCAAAAAGGCCGTAACGCGGTTCGTAAGGTCGTAGCTCATTGTGCAAAGCGAGGCGTTAAAGCCTTAACCTTGTTTGCATTTAGTACCGAAAACTGGCGTCGTCCGCAGGATGAGGTGAGTAAGTTGATGGATTTGTTTTTGCAAGCTTTGCAAAAAGAAGTAGGTAAGTTGCATGAAAATAATGTGCGTTTGCGTGTTATTGGTGACCGCGCCGGTTTCAGTGAAACGATTCAGTCTCACATTCTCCAGGCCGAACAGCTTACTCAGGCCAACACTGGTTTAGCACTTAATATTGCGGCTAACTACGGTGGACGTTGGGATATTCTAGAGGCCGTCAAGTCATGGCAGGCAGCCCATCCAAATCAGGCACTAGCCGAACTTTCCGAAGCTGATTTAGCACCTCATTTATGTTTAGCTGATTTGCCAGAGCCAGATCTTTTAATACGCACTGGTGGTGAGCAGCGCATAAGTAATTTTTTGATTTGGCAAATGGCTTATGCAGAATTCTATTTTACCCATACCTTGTGGCCGGATTTTAACGAGGCCAGTCTAGATGAAGCGATCGACTCATTTGCGCAAAGAGAGCGTCGCTTTGGTCAAACCAGCGAGCAAATTTCCTAATGTTAAAACAAAGACTGATCACCGCCTTGGTGTTAATTGTAATTTCTTCATGGGCCTTATTTGGAGCAGAAGAATTGATTTGGCAACTAGCGGTGATTTTAGTTGCTATGGTGGGCGCTTGGGAGTGGACACAATTTATGCGTTTAGAACGTCGCATTCTAAAGCTTGGTTTTAGCCTGCTAACCGCTGGTTTAGTGGCTCTGGGGCTGTATTTTGATGTGCAAAGCTGGATTGTTTATATAAGTATTGTTCAATTAGTTTTTGTGGTGTGGATGGTCACACGTTTCCAGATGACAGCAGGGCAGGTCGGTTTAAGTAACCGAATTTCAGCCGCTTTGATTGGGCTGGTATTACTGGTCAGTTTTGCCTTATCCCTAATTTGGCTGAGAGAAGTTTATTCAGCTTGGATTGTGCTGTTTAGTATGGCCATGATCTGGATGATGGACACCGGCGCCTATTTTGCTGGACGTCGTTTTGGGCAACATAAACTTGCGGTTTATGTGAGCCCAGGGAAAACTTGGGAAGGTGTTTTAGGTGGTGTGCTTTTTGTTGGTTTGGTGTCAGCACTGACTTGGTTTGTATGGGCACAAACTTTCTATTCACCAGGCCTGGTGGTCTTTGTGTTGGCAGCTAGCTTAATCGCCGCGTTGTCTGTTTATGGTGATTTGTTTGAAAGTTTACTAAAACGCCAAGTGAATATAAAAGACAGTGGCAAAATTTTGCCGGGGCATGGCGGGGTGCTGGATCGCATTGATAGTTTACTTGTAGCCTTGCCCTTGTTCTGGGTGTTTTGGTCGTTTATGTGAGTATTAACTGATATGACGATTTTATGGGCTGTGCTGGGTTTTGCCTTACTGATTGGTGTGTTGGTGACGATACACGAATGGGGTCATTTTGCCGTTGCACGTCTATTTAATGTGAAGGTGCTGACGTTTTCAATCGGTTTTGGACGCCCCATTTATAAACTCCAGAAGGGAGAAACCGAATATCAAGTGGGCTTAATTCCACTTGGTGGGTACGTTAAATTTTTAGATGAACGCGTCGACTCGGTGCCTGAGCACGAAAAGTCACGTGCTTTTAATCAGCAATCAGTATATAAGCGTTTTGCGATAGTGCTGGCTGGCCCCTTGATTAATCTAATCTTTGCTTGGTTTTTGTTCGTCGTGATTAATATGATCGGAGTTAGCAGTTTAAAGCCGATCTTTGACACGCCAGCCGATCGCTCAGCTTTAGCTGTTGCAATGGCGGGAGTAGATCATAGCCACCAGGCCTGGTGGTTGGTTGAAGTGGATCAACAGCCTGTCTCAAGTTGGCCACAAGTTCAGCAAGCCGTTTTGCAAGGCTTGGTGCATGATAAAGCGAGCCTGAGTTTGTTGTTGCAAGTTTTTGATGCACAAACTCAGCCGGCTCATAGTCAGTTAGTTGAGCTGTCCTTGTCAGGCTTGGATCTTAATAATGTTAAAACCAATTGGTTAGCCGAGCTGGGTTTTAAACCGAAACCACCAAGTTTAGAGCCGATTGTAGAAGAGGTGCTAGCAGGGTCGCCCGCTTTCAAAGCTGGCTTGCAGTCGGGTGATCGAATTTTGGCCATTAATGGCCAAGTGATGAATGATTGGCAAGCTTTAGTGGAATTTGTGCGACAGCACCCAAACGAATCACATTTGATCAGTTACCAGCGTAACCAAGCGGATTATGAAGTGATGGTTCAGTTTGATAGCTTTGAGCAAGCGGGTAAAGACATTGGGCGTTTAGGGGCGTCGGTTGATCAAACTCAGTTACAACAAACGGATTACTATACCATTCAGCGTTATGGCTTATTTGGGGCGTTTGAGCAAGCTTGGCATCAGTCGGTTAACTTATTGAATATGACGCTGGTGATGTTAAAAAAAATGCTGATTGGTGAAGTGGGTTTAGCTCACTTGTCGGGCCCATTGAGTATTGCTGACTTTTCAGGGCAGGCTTTGCAGTCGGGTTTGATTAGTTTTTTAAGTTTGATGGCGCTGTTGAGTTTAAGTTTAGGGATTTTGAATTTATTGCCCATTCCTATGTTGGACGGTGGGCATTTAATGTATTACTTGGTTGAAATGGTACGTGGTCGCCCAGTCAGTGAGCGCGTTGAAGAAATTGGTTACCGTATTGGATTGACATTAATTGTCGGTCTAACCATTTTGGCTTTTACGAATGACTTGGTCAGAATTACAAATGGATAGAATGTTGAAGAATTTTTTCAAACCCAAACTTATTATCGGCTTTTGTGTCTTAAGCTTATCTCACGCCCTGTTAGCAAACGACTTTGTGATTAATGATATTGTTGTAGATGGTACCGAGCGAATTGGTTTTGAAACTGTGAATACTTATCTACCTGTTAGTATTGGCGACAATTTAACAGCTGAAAAAGAAAGCGAAAGTTTACGCGCTTTATATAAAACCGGATTTTTTAATGATATCGCGCTTTATCGTGGTGACAATAACGAGTTGATTATTCAGGTATCTGAGCGCCCATCGATTGCTCAGATTGATGTGAAAGGAAACAAGTTAATCAAAACTGATGATCTGATGGAGGCTTTAAAGTCGCTCGGAATCAGTCAGGGCAAGATTTACAATGCGATTGAAATGGATCGCGTGAATATTGATTTGAAGCGTCAATATCACAATCAGGGCTATTATGCGGCGGCTATTAAGATTGAAGCGATTGACTTACCACGTAATCGTGTCGAACTTAAAATAACCGTTGATGAGGGCCAGCCAGCGAGTATTGAGCGTATCACGCTTGTGGGAAATGCCACCTATCCTGATGAACGTTTAAAAGGCCTGTTTTTATTGTCTGAAAGTGTGTTAATTGGTAATGGCGATAAATACGCACGACCTAAACTTCAGTCCGATCTGGAAACATTGCGCTCGTTTTATATGGATCGCGGTTTTGCTGAATTTTCTATCGACTCTTCACAAGTTTCCTTGTCATCCGACAAAACCAAGGTTTTTATCTCAGCCAGTTTAACTGAGGGGCCGCAGTACCGTTTAGATGAAATTAAATTCAGCGGCATTACGCAATTAACCGAAGAGGAACTAGTTGAGCTGGCTAAGCTTAAACGCGGAGATTTGTTTTCTCGTAGCGAAGTGATTGCTGCAATAACCGCTATTCGCGATCGTTTAAGTGAGGAAGGTTACGCTTTTGCAGAAGTAGAACCGCGTACTCAAATGGATCCGAAAGCGCAATTGGTTGATTTAGATTTTTATATTCAGCCTAAGAGTCGTGTCTATGTTCGTAAAATTGAAGTAGAAGGCAATACACGTACGCGTGATTATGTGCTACGTCGTGAAATGCGTCAGCAAGAAAGTGCGCCTTATTCATTAGCCGCCGTGCGTCAGTCAACCACTAGATTAAATCGTCTAGGCTACTTCTCGAAAGTTGATATTGATACACGTCGGGTATCAGAAGATGAGGTGGATTTAGTGATTGTCGTGGAAGAACAACCTACTGGCTCATTTACCGCGGGTATTGGTTATTCACAGTTAGATGGGGTCAGTTTTAACTTAGGTATCTCTGAGAAAAACTTTTTGGGTACAGGGAATGAGTTGAATTTAAGCATGAACTCCAGTGCTTCAATGAAGTCGGCAGATATCGGTTATACCAACCCTTACTTTACCGACGATGGTGTGAGCTTAGGAACCGGCTTTTATTACAGCAAAATTGATGCATCCGAATTAAATATTACAGACTACACCTTGGATAAGGTTGGTTTTAGGGTGAATTTAGGCTATCCCACCAGTGAGGAAACACGTTTAAACTTTGGTATAAAAGCCGAAAGCCAGTCATTGCGTTGTTTAACCGCATTTGATGCCTGCGAGCAACATCTCGCTGAATTTAGCGAAGATAATCAATACTTGTTGTTTACCACGGGTTGGCGTTATGACACGCGTAATAGCTTTTATTTTCCATCAAAAGGGCATACCACCAACTTATCCGCTCAAGCTGTCATTCCTGGCACGTCTGATATGACGTTTTATAAAATCTTTGCCGAGGAAAAATGGTTTTACCCTTTAACTGATAATTTCAGTGTCAAATTGAGTGGCGGCTTGTCCTATGGGGCAGGTTACGGTGACATAGAAAAACTGCCGTTTTATGAGCGTTTCTATGCCGGTGGTATCGGCTCTGTTCGCGGAT
This sequence comes from Thiomicrospira sp., assembly GCF_036568485.1. Classification (GTDB taxonomy): domain Bacteria; phylum Pseudomonadota; class Gammaproteobacteria; order Thiomicrospirales; family Thiomicrospiraceae; genus Thiomicrospira. Next base: position 87,379 of record NZ_DATCSL010000008.1, on the reverse strand, counting down.
TTGATCCCAACTCGCTGGGCGGTTATTACGAAGATATTAACCGACCACGCGGTGGAGATGCGCGTGTTTTGACTTCTGCTGAGCTGGTGTTCCCTATGCCATTAATTGAAGACTCGTCTAATTTGCGTTTAAGCCTGTTTTTTGATGCGGGTAATATTTTTGACACTTTCGATGACATTGAAACCAGTGAGTTTCGTTCGGCAACAGGGCTTGCTTTCGCTTGGATTACCCCTGTTGGACCGCTTGCATTTAGTTTCTCAAAACCTGTGCACTACAAAAAAGACGATAAATTACAATCATTCCAATTTAGTTTAGGTGTGCCATTTTGATCCGCCACAATTCCTGAGAAAAAAGATTATTCGCTGTTAACAGCGACTCAGATGGTTTATTATTTACGGGTTTTCACTCACCAAAAAACGGAAAATACATGATGTTGAATAAGCTTAAAAGAAGTTTAGCCTTAAGCCTGGTTTTGTTAGCTGCAACTTTTACGGCTCAAGCGAATGAATCAATCAAAGTTGGCGTAGTTAATGTTGGGCTACTCTTAGAGCAATCGCCTCAAGCTAAGGCCGCTAGTGCTGAATTGGAAAGAGAATTTGCGCCACAACAAGAAGAGTTAGGAAAGCTCAATAGCCAGCTTGAAAAAGAAAAGAGCGAATTGAAGCGTAATAGTTTGGCTATGAGCGAGGCTCAGCAGGCTTCAAAAGAGCGCGAAATCCAGATGTTGACGCGCGAAATTCAACGTAAACGCAATGATGTACAAGAATTATTAAATATTCGACGAAATGAAGAGTTAGCAAAACTACAAAGTCTGGTAAATTCGGCGATTCGAGAGGTGGGTACCAGCGAAGCTTATGATTTGATTTTGTACGAAGGTATAGCCTACACCAATAAACGTATCGACTTAACCCAAGCCGTATTGGACTATTTGAGCAAAGACTTCGAAAAGCAAGGTTCTAATTTTAATCGATAAATAGGTTTTATATGGCACAAGCTTCCAATAGTCTGACGCTACAAGAAATTGTGGATTATTTGACAGACAAAGGCTTTGATCTAGTGTTGCGTGGAGATGCATCACAAAAAATAAAGCGAATCGAACGTTTGTCAGCGGCTCAAACGGGTGATATAAGTTTTTTATCAGATGAGAAATATCTAAAAGAGCTTACAAACTCAAATGCATCGGCCATATTGGTTCAGCCAAAACATGCCGATTCCTGTCAAAATTCGGCCATAATTTTAGATAACCCTTACGCAGCCTATGCGTTTGTAGCGCAAAAACTTTATGCGCCATTAGACGTGAATGGTATTCATGAAAGCGCGGTGGTGGCTGATAGCGCTCGCATCTCACCAAAGGCTAGCATTGGCGCTAATGCAGTAATTGGAGAAGGCGTTGTGGTGTCAGATCTTGTTGTTATTGGTGCTGGCTGTGTGTTGGAATCCAATGTTGTATTGGGTAAACAGACTCGACTGGCTCCTAATGTCACGATTATGCAGGACTGCCAAATCGGTGAAGATTGTATAGTGGAGGCTGGCAGCGTCATTGGTGGTGATGGATTCGGTTGGGCAAAACATCAAGGTCAATGGGTGAAGATTCCACAGATTGGCCGTGTGATAATTGGAAACCATGTTTCTATTGGCAATAATGTGACAATAGATCGTGGAGCCATTGAGGATACCGTAATTGAAGACAACTGTATCATTGATAATTTGGTTCATATTGCACACAACGTAAAAATTGGATCTGGAACCGCCATTGCCGGTCAAGTCGGTTTTGCTGGCAGTGCCGTGGTAGGTAAGAACTGTACCTTTGCCGGCCAGTCCGGCATGGTTGGACACATTGAGTTGACCGATGGTGTGACCATTATGGGGCGCGGAGTAGCGACCCACAGCATTCACCAATCTGGCGTTTATAGTGGTTTTCCGGCTGTGCCTTTAGCCGAATGGCAAAAGAATGCAATTTATGCCAAAAACTTGGCTAAGTTCTCTGAAAAAATTAAAGGTTTAAACCAGCGACTAAACCTACTAGAAAAGCAAACAAAAGAAGCCTAAGTTTGTTTGAAACAAGAAAATAAATACTATTAATTGGGATACTTACTCATGTTAAACGTCAAAGATATTTTTGAATATTTACCACACCGCTATCCGTTTTTGTTAGTTGATCGGGTGACCGAATTTGAAGCAGGCGAATATCTAAAAGCCTATAAAAACGTGACGTTTAATGAGCCACAGTTTACTGGACACTTCCCTAATAACCCGATTATGCCAGGTGTCATGATTGTTGAAGCGATGGCGCAATGTACTGGCATTTTGGCTTTCAAAACCCAGGAAGTTAAGCCAGATGGGGATACCATGTATTATTTGGCGGCGGTTGATAATTGTCGCTTTAGACAGCCGGCGATTCCGGGGGATCGATTAGATTTTGAGGTACGTACCACTGGAAATAAGCGCGGTATTTGGAAATTTGTATGTGAAACACGCATCGATGGAAAGGTGATCGCTTCGGCTGATCTGATGTGTGCGGAAAGAAAGGTATAACAGATTGATTCATCCAACGGCTATTATTGATGAAAATGCGCAAATTGCAGAAGGCGTTAAAGTAGGGGCTTATTGTGTGATTGGTGCCAATGTCGAGATTGGTGCAGATTGCGTGCTCGAACCTCATGTGGTTATTACCGGGCCAACTAGAATTGGACGTGAAAACCATTTTTTCCAATTTTGCTCTATTGGCGCCGCCCCGCAAGATAAAAAGTACCGTGATGAACCTACTACTTTAGTGATTGGCAATGGCAATACTTTTCGTGAAAATGTGACGGTCAATCGCGGCACGGTGCAAGATCGAGGTGAAACGCTGATTGGTGACGATAACTGGATTATGGCTGGTGTCCATATCGCCCATGATTGTGTTGTAGGTAATCATACTATTTTTGCCAACGCCACGGCATTAGCAGGTCACGTAACGGTTAATGATTGGGCTATTTTGGGTGGTTATACCCTGGTCCATCAATTTTGTAATATTGGCGCCCACAGTTTTTGCGGTATGGGCAGCGTGATTAATCAAGATGTTCCAGACTATGTCGTTGTATCAGGAAACTTAGCTCAGCCTCGCGGTGTCAACCTAGAGGGTTTGAAACGTCGTGGTTACGATCGAGATCAATTAAGCTTAGTTAAAAAGTCTTATCGTGCTCTGTATCGGAGTGGCTTGAAATTGGATGAAGCACTTGCCGAAATCCAAGCTTTAAATGATGATCGCGGAACATTAAATTCCTTGGTTCAATTCATTCAGCAGGCAACTCGCGGTATTGTGCGTTAATAAACTCTTATGAATGACCGCCAGTCACAAATTGTTTTTGCATTGGTCGCAGGTGAGAAGTCTGGTGACCTGCTCGGTGCCGATTTAATTCGAGGGTTGAAAGCTCGTTATCCTCATGCTCGTTTTGTCGGAATTGGTGGCGAAAATATGCAGGTTGAAGGGCTAGAAAGTTGGTTTGAAATGGAGCAACTTTCGGTGATGGGCTTGTTTGAGGTTCTTAAATATTTACCTAAACTATTGCGACTTCGTAAGCGTTTGATTAAAAAGCTGCGTGAAATAAAGCCGCATGCTTTTATAGGGATTGACGCGCCAGACTTTAACTTCTATGTTGAACGCCAGCTTAAGCAAGCGGGTATCAAAACCATTCACTATGTTGGCCCATCGGTTTGGGCTTGGCGTGAAAATCGTTTAGAGAAAATCAAAAAGTCAGTTGATGGCGTATTAGTTTTATTTCCTTTTGAACCAACGATTTATGATCGTTATCAGATTCCTGTTAAATTTGTTGGTCATCCATTGGCCAACCAAGTTCCTGATGAGCCAAATAGCGTACAAGCCCGACAAACACTAGGTTTGGCTTTGGATATGCCTGTCACGGCTTTATTACCCGGTTCACGTATGAGTGAAATCGATCGGATGGCTGATCCTTATATTCAAGCGGCCAAAAAAATAGCCTTAATTCATCCTAATATGCAGTTTGTTATTCCATGTGTGCATCAAGCCGCACGTGCACGTATAGAAGAGTCGGTTAAACGTTATGGCGCAAAATTGTCCATAAAGCTGATTGACCAACAGTCACAAACTGTAATGGAAGCTTGTGATCAAATGATTGTGACATCTGGTACGGCAACGTTGCAAGCTGCATTAATGATGCGGCCGATGGTGATTGCAATTAAAGTGCATCCGGTTTCTTACTGGATTATGAAACGATTGGCGATTTCAAAGTGGATTGGATTGCCAAATATTCTTGCTCAGCAAGATGTTGCGGTTGAGTTGATTCAGCATGAGGTTACACCGGATAAGTTAGCATTAGAGTTAGGTCGCCTTATTTTAGATAAAAGCCGTCGAGAAACTCAGCTTAAAGCCTTCCGTGTTCAGCGCAGTGCACTTAAACAAGACAGTGCATCACTTGCCGCGCAAGCGGTGATTGATTGGGCCGAGTTAAATTAAATGCAACAGGCGAGTTTATTTGAGGCCTCTACAACCACCAGGCCTGGTGCTATTCGAGTAGGTGTAGATGAGGTTGGTCGTGGCCCGTTAATTGGTGAAGTGGTCGCGGCGGCGGTTATTTTGCCCGCTGATTGTCAGTTGCATTTAAAAGATTCTAAAAAAATGACCCATGCCCAACGTGTCGAGATGGCGGATAAAATTCGTGAGGTGGCACTTGATTATGCGGTGGTAGGGGTTTGCGCTAAGACAATTGATGAAATCAATATATTGCAGGCCACTATGTTGGCGATGCGTCAAAGCGTTGAAGCCTTAAAACAGCCGTTTGATGAAGTGTTGGTGGATGGTAATCGCTGCCCGGAGTTATCTTGTGCGTGTCGCGCAATTGTTAAAGGCGATGCGTTAATAGCTGAAATCAGTGCGGCGTCGATTTTAGCCAAGGTCTACCGTGATGAGCAAATGATGCAGCTGCATGCGCAATATCCAGAGTATGGGTTTGATCGTCATAAAGGCTATCCCACTGTTGATCATTTATCGGCGCTTGAGCGTTATGGTTTAATTGAAGGCTATCGAACTAGTTTTAAGCCAGTTAGACATTGGCTTGAGAAAAACCAAATTCGTTAGTTTCTGGTCGACTGGGCTTTTTATCTTTGGGAATTGGTATTAATATAAAGCCAGTCAACCCTAATCAAAACAGGTGATATTGGATGAGTACAACGCTGGAACAAATTGAAAAGACCGCTAATTTAAGTAAAAACAATCAGTTAAGTTTGATGGTTTTTCAAGTTCGGTTTCCGCAGCCTAATCAAAGAGAACCCTCTTATTACGGAATGAATGTATTTAAGGTTCGTGAAGTATTAGAAGCGCGCGCTTATCCTGTGTCAGAAATGCCGGATACTAATCCGCTAATTGAAGGCATGATTGAATTACGCGGAACTTATCTTCCAGTTATTGATTTGCCTAAGTGGATGGGCTTTGATATGACCGAAGAAGAGCGGGAAAAATCAATCATAATTGTGGCCGATTTCAGTCGTAACTTTATCGGTTTGCGGGTTGCGCATATACATGGTGTTGAAGAAAAAGAGTGGACCGATATTCATCCAGCCGGTAACTACAATGTAGACGTTAACCGTAATCAAATTGTAAACCATACCTATCTAGAAGGCAGTGAAACGCTTTGTTACATTTTAGATATCGAGAAACTTTTAATTGAAGCCATGCCTGTCATGGCGAAAAAGATATTTTCGTCGGCAAAAGAAGTGGATGCATCTAAAGTAGCTTTTAGTTCAGCGATGAAGCAGCGCCAGATTCTGTTTGCTGAAGACAGTAAATCTATCCAAAAGTACATGAGTATGGTGTTCGAACAGTTAGGGTTGCGTTCACAAGGATTTGATAATGGCCGATTAATGTTGGACTATATCGCCAAACAACCCAATTTGGACGATATTTCGGTTATTTTTACCGATTTGGAGATGCCGGTTGCATCAGGTCATACCGTCATTAAAGAATTGCGTTTAAATCCTAAGACGCGTAATTTACCGATCATTGTTCATACCTCAATGACCAGTGATAATAATAGCCGCGAAGTGATTGAAATGGGGGCCAACTACTTTATTGGTAAGGTAGATACAGATTTAATCGTAAAAACCTTACAGCAAGCTCAAAAAGATTTCGCCGCCTTGGCTAATTAAATTTGTAAGTGGTTCATATTAAAAAGCACCAGGCCTGGTGCTTTTTAATATATACAGTTAAATGCAGGCTAAACTCAAGTTCAGCCAACAAAAAAGCCGTCTGATCAGGACGGCTTTTTTATTTAGTCGATTTAATCTTAACGATTAACGCTGACGGGCTTTAAATTTAGGGTTTGTTTTACAGATCACATACACCTTGCCGCGACGACGTACAACTTGACAATCTTTATGGCGAGTTTTCGCTGATTTCAATGAAGATAAAATTTTCATGATAATTACCTAGGTTAATGAGTTTTTCAACTCGGTTCAAATTTGAAACGCGAATTCTACTGGCTTGTCATGACTTTGTCTAGTATTGAACGGGATTTTGATTGAAATAAAGTGATTATTGGTTATGCTAGTCGCTTTAGTGATCAGCTACGATTGAATTTTAATTAATTTTTAGGGTATCAAGGGTGCAAATTGGCGTTGCAAAATGAGGTGAAAGCCTTTTTAAAAGAAGGTGGTGGGTTGGCGAACACAATCGAAGGTTTTGGTGTTCGTGATGCTCAAATAGATATGGCTTTGCAGATTGCTCAGGCAATCGAAGCCGAATCCACATTAATTGCTGAAGCGGGCACAGGCACGGGTAAAACCTTTGCTTATCTAATTCCAGCGCTGTTATCCGGCAAAAAAATCATCGTATCAACCGCCACTAAAACTCTTCAGCAGCAGCTAGTAGATAAAGATTTACCCTTGCTTAAAAAAGTATGTGGCTTAAAAGGACAGATTGTTCTATTTAAAGGCCGAGAAAACTATTTGTGCAGTCAACGCTTGGCCTTAGCCGAGACCCAAGAGCAAAATAATAAATCGGATTGGCAAAAACTATCTGATATTCGTGATTGGTCGGACAAAACCAAAACCGGCGATTTAGCTGAATGCGTTCAAATTGAAGAAAGTGATCCCATTTGGCGAAAAGTCTGCGCCCGATTGGAGTTTTGTCAGGCGGTGGGCTGCCAGAAAGAGGCCGATTGTTTTTATCCCCAAATGAAACAAAAAGCCAGTGAAGCTCAAGTATTAGTAGTAAATCACCACTTATTTTGCGCCGATCTGGCTTTACGTGAACAAGGGTTTGGCGAGTTATTGCCAAATGCAGATGTCACTATTTTTGATGAAGCTCATCAACTTCCCGATATTGCGGCGCAGTTTTTAGGTTTTTCAGTATCACGCCATCAGCTCGACGAACTTTGTCGTGATATAAAACAAGCAAAAGCAGAAGAGTCACCTGAATCGGATGATTTGATTGATCGTGTTAACTTATTAGCGGAACAAATAAAGCTGGTTAATGAAGCCTTAGGTAAATGGGAAAAACGTTGGACTTGGCAGCAGTTATCTAGCACCGATGTGTTTTTAGTTAGCCTAAAGCGGCTGTTAAATCATTTGGGCGCATTAGCCGACCACTTAAAAGGTTTGGAAGAACGCGGCAAACTCTTAGCCGCGGTCGCCAAACGCACCCAAGAGATGGAAAAACAGCTAAAAGCGTGGCTGGAAACGGAAAAAGAAACCGAGGTGCGTTGGGCCGAGTCGTCGCAAGCTCGATTTAAGCTTAATATGACGCCGTTAAGTGTGGCTGAGCCGTTTAAACGTCAACGCGAGTCCATTGGTGGCGCCTGGATTTTTACGTCGGCGACATTGAGTGTTCGCAATCAATTTGATTATTTCCAGCAGCGTTTGGGTTTATATACAGCCCAAACAGCCGTTTGGCCGAGTCCATTTGATTATGCCAAACAAGGGGTGGTTTACCATCCAGTCGGTTTGCCTGAACCACGCGACCCGGACTATATTAAAATTTGTTTAAGAGCCGCCTGGCCGCTCCTTAAAGTGAGTCAAGGCCGTGCTTTTTTATTATTTACTAGTTTTCGTGCGCTGGGTGAAGCTCAAGCTATTTTACAAAAACACTGGTCGGGGCCTTTATTGGTTCAAGGTGAAGCACCTAAAAACCTATTATTAGAACGTTTTAAATCCGAAGAATCCGCGTTACTATTAGGCACCAGCAGTTTTTGGGAAGGCGTGGATGTAAAAGGCAAAGCGCTGCAACTGGTGATTATCGATCGGATTCCATTTTCGCCACCTGATGATCCCTTGGTGCAAGCACGCGAAAGTTATTTAAAACAAAAGGGCTTAAATGGTTTTGCACACTTTCAACTGCCTGAAGCTGTGATGGCTTTAAAACAGGGAAGTGGGCGCCTGATTCGAGATCAGACTGATCGAGGAGTGTTAATGCTGTGTGATCCGCGTTTAACCACTAAACGATATGGACAGAGTATTATTGATAGCTTGCCGAATTTTCCCTGGGTGTTTGAGCCTGAGCAAGCTTTGGATTTATTAAACGCCCAGCAAGACATAGAATGAAAGTAATTACAACGATGAGTAAAGCATGAGTATTGTATTAGCGGTAGAAAGTGCCACGGCGAATTGCGCCGCCAGTTTGATTGTTGATGGTAAAGCTTATACTTGTGCCGAGTTTGCCCCACAACAACATGCCCAACTTATTCTGCCAATGGTGGATAAGGTGATGCAACAGGCTGGTATTCAGCCAGAGCAGATTGATGCCCTAGTATTTGGTGAAGGACCGGGTGCCTTTACCGGTTTGAGAATTGCCGCCGGTGTTGTGCAAGGTTTAGCTTTGGGATGGAATAAACCGATCTTGGCGATTTCCTCTTTAAAGGCCTTAGCTTATCAAGCTTATGAATCTACAGGTAAAACGACCTGGTGGGCGTGTTTGGATGCAAGAATGGGTGAAATTTACGTTCAACATTGTGAATTTGATCCACAAGAAGCCAAAATGATAGCCAAGTCAGCAGAACTGGTTAAACCTGATCAATTTAAACCTCTGGTAGAAGCGTCAAATGGTGTAGGAGATATCACAGAGACTTACCCTGAATTGGTCGCAAGTTTTGCAAGCTGGGTAGATGCTGTGCCACAGGCGGAAGCCTTAGCCAGACTGGCTTTAAGTGAATTGGCGCAATCAAAATATTTGACGGATTTTATTCCTCAGCCAGTTTACCTAAGAGCATCGGTTAGTTCGTGATTGCCAAAAAAATGTGCAATCGCCAACATCCACTAGACTTTATTGAAGTTTTTGCTAGATTTAAATAGTTCCTAACAATCTTATCCACAGAAACTGTGTAAAAAAGGAAGAAAAATGCATAACTATAAAACCATCCTTGTCGCCATCGATTTTTCACAACACAGTGGTCAAGCTTTGCAGCGCGCCAAGCAAATAGCCCAGATTTATGATGCTGAGTTACATGTTATTCATGTCACCGAAATTCCAACTTATCCCGTGTTAGAAGATATTGCCATCACAGGAATGCCTGGAATCTGGGATGACGAACTGGGAGATAAACTCTATAACGCAGCTCAAGATCGATTAAAATCCTTGGTGCTTAAAGAAGGGGTCGAGCCGTCTAGTTGCTTAGTTTTAACCGGTATTCCACGCGTTGAGGTAATTGCAAAAGCGCAGCAAATTAATGCCGACTTAATTGTGATTGGTCGACGTGGTATTTCAGGTTTGCAACGCTTAATTGGTTCGACCGCCGATGCCATCTTGCATGAGGCCGCATGTGATGTATTAGCGGTTAAAATTGAGGAGTAAGCTGTGCGCTTTTTTAATCAATCAAAAGTTTGGTTCGTTCTCTTATCATGTTTAGTAATGGGCAGCGCTTACGCTCAAACCTTTAGTGTTGGTGAACGTGTTTTTATTGGTTTTCCATCTACCACGATTCGCGATGATGCCTTTATAGTAGGAGAGGTCACACGGGTTTTAGAGTCAGGTGACTACCAAATTTCAGTTGAGGACTATGTAGAAGGGCATGATTATGGCGCTTTTTGTACGCCCGTAGCGGTTAATTTGCCGGACAAAGAAAGTGAATATGGTGATGGTTGGGAGCAGTGGGAAGACACCAGTAAACTTAATCAACCAAACTTAGAATACATTGTTGAAGCCAAAAATGTGATGGCTTATCGCGCAGGTCAATATGAGTATATTGAGCGCAACAATACCTGGGTGGTGTTTGGGCGTTGGATGTCGGATGCACCAATTTTGGCACCAGAGCGTATAGAAAGGGCCAAGAAAACAGCAGAATCGATAGGTTTGGCTGGGATGACGGAAGCATTTGATCTAGCGATTGCGCATCGTTTTGCTTTTTATGAAGAGGGGTGGGGACGCCCCTATTGGCCATACGAAACGGTTCCAGCATTAAATGGTTTGCTAAATAAAATTGATGCTTTGTTCGAACAGGATCCTGCTTTAAAGCGTTTGTGGCAACAAAAACCGCGCGATCAAGAAGAAGTTAAATCAAGTTCACGTAAGTTTTTCTTAATGACGGCGATTGATAAGTTGGTTGATGATGCCTACGATCAATTGTACGAAGACATAGAAAAAGCCGACCCTGCAGAAGTGGAAGCTTTAACGAAACACCTCGAAGCGCTAGGGAAGCCCAAAATTTAACGCAAAAAAATGCCAGATCATTCTGGCATTTTTCTATGAAACTAGATAGCTGAGTTAGTTGGGATGTTTGTAGTATTTTTGATTGAGATAAGCCGCAACATCTTCAACTTCATCCTCGAACCAACCAACATTCATGTTGTTATTACAAAAACTAACGGCTGCGACAAGTTTTTCGTAGGTATTGGTTTTAGCCGGGTTGTAGGGCTGGTCAGCATGGCATTTTAAGCAGTTTGCTTCGTCATACAGTGATTTACCTGCTTCTGGGTTTCCAGCGAAGCTTGAGTTGGATATAAGTAGGGTAAGTGATGTACTAACGAGTAAGGCGAGTTTCTTCATGATTACGTCCTCTAAGTTATGATAGCAAGGTGATATTACGAATATAGCCGTGTTTCATTCTAGCGTGTAAATCAAACTTATAATTAAAAAATTATTTATCCACTAAATCAAAAAACTAATAAGGCGGAACGGTGAGCGAAGTCACGTATATTAAAGGTAAAGATGAGAGCCTCGAAAAATCAATTGAATTTATGCAGGGCATTTTGCAACAGCAGGGCTTTGAGATTAATCAGGTTAAATGGTTAAACCCAGTCGATAACATTTTCTCATTACATATACATGATCAAGTATGCCCTGGATTATTTACAAATGGTAAGGGTGCTAGCCGCAAAGCTACCCTAGCTAGTGCGCTGGGGGAATATTTAGAGCGTTTATCGACGAATTACTTCTTTTCCGATTATTACTTGCAAGCGGACTCAACCGATTCAGATTGGTTGTATTACCCAAATGAACGACGTTTTGATTTGGCTGACTATAAGTCATGCTTAAATGCACAACTTTGGCCGATTTACGATCCGCATAATGAATTACAAGCTGAAGACTTGTTAAGTTTTAATGATGATGGCAATCAAATTCGTGCAATTGAAATGCGCCACGCCAAAACATCTGAAGTCAGTTATTTTCCGATGAACTTACTGAGTAACCTTTATGCAAGCAATGGCCTCTCAGCCGGCAATACGCTTGAAGAAGCACGTGTTCAAGGTTTGTCAGAAATATTTGAGCGTTGGGTTAAAAACAAAATTCTAACTGAAAACCTCTGCTTGCCAGAGGTGCCGGATGTGATCTTAAAGCGTTTTCCTTCTATTTATCAGTCGCTAACCGCTCTGCGCCAGCAAGGGCTGGAAGTTTCGGTACGTGACGCTTCGTTAGGCGGTCAGTTTCCGGTGATGAACGTCACCTTATTTGATCCAGAAAAAGGCCAGTGTTTTGCCTCATTTGGCGCACATCCTATTTTTGAAGTTGCGTTGGAGCGTACGCTGACAGAATCCTTGCAAGGTCGCCATTTAGACTTTTTGGATGGTTTTCAGGTTCCTACTTTTGACCAGAAAGCGGTAGCCGAAGCTGAAAATCTAGAAAATCACTTTATTGATTCGAGTGGTTTAATTAACGCGCGTTTTATTTCACACCAGGCTGATTTCGAGTTTGCCGAGTGGAACTGGGATTATCCAACCCAGCAGCAATGGTCATGGTTAGTGGACTTGGCGGCGCAACAGGGTTTTGAGGTATATGTTGCGGATTATGAACACTATGGTTTTAAAGCCTGTCGCATTGTCGCGCCGGGTATGTCGGAGGTTTATCCGATGGACGAACTGCTAGTCAAAAATCAAAACGACGGTCGTCGATTACGCCAAGCAATCCAGCGTTTTGTGGATAACTCTGAAGCCAGAGAACTCTTGGATTTATTAGATGAGATCGGCTTTAGTGACCATCAAGGTGTCGCTTCGCTGATTGGCTTAATGCCGGATGCGGGTAACTTATGGAACGATTTGAAAATTATTGATTTACGTTTTTGGGTTGAATTGGCGTCTCAAGACTATGCGGCGGCTTATGAGTCTTTGCAGGTTTGTAAAGCGTATGTTCATCCAGATAAACCTATGGCAAAGGTGTATGAAGCATTTAGTTTCGCTTTAGATATCAAGCTTGAAGCGCTGAGTTGGGAAGATTATCGAGCTGGAATGTTGCAATTGTTTGGTGAAGACTGTGTGGTGAAAGTTGAACAACACTTAAACCAACAAAAACAGGCTTGGGATATCCCACTAGGGCAGCAAGCTTTCTTAGATAGCCAACGTCATCAAGCTATGTGGCAGGTTTACGCTCGAGCTCGTAAGGCGAAACAAGCCTTTTATCAGTAGAGATCTTTAAGTTGTTACAAATGGGAAAGCAGGCCTGGTGGTTAAGTTAAGCACCAGGCCTGGTTGTTTAAAAGCTGTAAATTAAACTTAGATTGGTTTCGGTATCGGTTTTTTCAGCGGCATCTGCTGGGTTTGAGTTATAGCGATATTTGTAGGATGTGCTAACGGAAAGCTTACTGTTTAACGCCACGCGTAAACTAGAGTTGCTTTCCGTTTTGTACTGTTCTGTACCAGTAAAATACGTTAAATCCTGTACAAATCGAACGTTGTCATTAAATTTGTGGTTTAAATCTAGTTTTACTCGACCTGTTGTTTGAGTAAAGTCATTTTCCGTGTCGGTCACATAACTTACATCCTGGTAACCCAAACCAATTTCCGTACTGAGTCGGGTTTGTTCGGTTCGATAAAGTACTTTACCTAAACCAAGGGTTAAGCTGAGATCTGTGTCTAAACCTGCAATTTCATCTTGTTCGCCGCGTGTGTTTGCAAACGCGTAATAGTTTTTATCTTTTGTGAAATAACGATCCGCTTGTAAATCTAATACATAACGTTCAGAAATTTTGACATCATCTTCGGTTTTATTTTCGATTTCTAATAGGCTTTTATAATCGGTTTGTTCTTGGCTGTAATTTAGTTTTAAACGAGCCAATAAAGATTCAGAATCGACATTCCCTGTTTTTTGGTTAAATCCGGCTTCACCTGAACCATTAAAACCTAACTCTTCATTTGATTCTTCGGCGTGTATCCATGCACTGTTTAACATAAGTGTTGGCGCTAAAATGGAGCTTAGTAGAATTCGACTTTTAAGCATGAATGACCTTTAGTGTTAAAAATGTGAATCAGCATTATAACGTTTCGTTAGGTTTGATTAAAGCCCACGACTTTAGGCTGAATTTTTTTGGTAGAATACGCCAATATATGATTTAACCTATTCAGGATAAGATGATGAAATTAGATTTTTTAGATTTTGAACAGCCGATTGCAGAGCTGGAAGCCAAAATAAATGAGCTGCGCCACTTGGAAGGTGGTCAAGACTTTGACCTGTTACAAGAGATCAGTTCACTTGAAAAGAAAAGCCATGCCTTGACCGAAAGTATTTTTAAAGGCTTGTCAGATTGGCAAATTTCGCAGTTAGCTCGTCATCCTCAACGTCCTTACATGTTGGATTATATTGAGCATATCTTCACCGAGTTTTCCGAGTTACACGGTGACCGTGCGTTTGCAGACGATGCGGCCATTGTCGGTGGACTAGCGCGTATTGACGGTCAGCCAGTTATGGTGATTGGACAGCAAAAAGGCCGCGATACCAAAGAAAAAATCCGTCGTAATTTCGGTATGCCTCGCCCAGAAGGCTATCGGAAAGCTTTGCGTTTAATGAAAATGGCCGAGCGTTTTAACTTGCCGATTTTAACTTTTATCGACACACCTGGCGCCTATCCTGGAATTGACGCCGAAGAGCGTGGACAAAGTGAAGCGATTGCACGTAATTTGATTGAAATGGCTGAATTGAAAGTGCCTATTATCTGCACCGTGATTGGTGAAGGTGGCTCGGGCGGTGCGCTCGCGATTGGTGTCGGCGATGTTACGATGATGATGCAGTACAGTACCTATTCTGTGATTTCACCAGAAGGCTGTGCATCGATTTTATGGAAAAGTGCGGCGAATGCACCAGATGCGGCGGCGGCTTTAGGTGTAACGGCACCACGGTTACAGAGCCTAGGTTTAGTCGACGTGATTGTGCCTGAGCCAATTGGCGGTGCTCACCGTTACCCAAGAACCGCCGCTGACAACTTAAAAGCGGCCATTTTAGAGCAATTGAAAAACTTCAAAAAACAATCACCAGAGCAGTTAGTCAAACGACGTTATGACCGTTATATGGGTTATGGTAATTTTGATGTGGCCTAAAGCCCCTCATTTTAAGAGCGCCGTTGGCGCTTTTTTTATTTCAGAGTGCTAGAAATATGCCATCCTCCGACTTGGTTGTTCAAGCTATTAAACAGTTTTATGCCTCGTTTCAGGCTACAAAAGTTTGGGTTGCTTATAGTGGTGGGTTAGACTCACATGTGCTACTGCACGCGTTGGCAAGGTTTAAGCCTGACCATATTGAACTGGCGGCCATTCATGTGCATCATGGCTTACAAGGCGAGGCCGATGATTGGGTGTCGCATTGTCAGACCGTTTGTCATGACCTTCAGATTCCCATCCAAATAGAATATGTACGGGTAGACAGAAACCAGAATCTTGAATCTGCAGCGCGTCAAGCTCGATATCAAGCCTTTGAAAAATGGGTAACTGAAAATGAGGTGATTTGCACGGGGCATCATCAGCGTGACCAAGCTGAAACCTTATTGTTAAACCTACTACGTGGGGCTGGTTTGGAAGGCTTAAGTGCTATGCCTGAACGGCGAGTTTTAGACAATAAAGCTCGTTCAACTAGCCAGGCCTGGTTGATTCGCCCTTTGTTAAATATCGCGTATGATGTGATTCAAAATTATGCGCAACAACATCATTTGCAATGGGTTGAAGATCCGATGAACCAACTCCTGCAGTATCGGCGTAATTTTATTCGACATCGGTTATTGCCACTACTCGACCAGGCCTGGTCTAATCCGCAAGCGAAATTAGCACAAGCGAGTAGGCAACAAGCGGAATCGGCGCAATTGCTTCAAGAGTTGGCCCAAGCTGATTTGGCTAGCATTGAGCATGATGCAACTCGGTTTAATTGGCAGGCGTTACAAAAACTGAACTGGCCGCGCCAAAAAAATCTATTGCGTTACTGGTTTAAACATTTTCATCAGATTTCGATTGATCAGGCAACTTTAGATTGGCTTCGCTCGGATGGGTTTAGTCAGAACATGAATGCTCAGCCTCAACGAATTTTGAAATGTGCTGAAATTCGACGTTATCAAAACTGGATTTATTTATTGGATAAATCTGCTCTTCGTTCTCCTTTTAATGTTTTGATTCAGCAGGAGTCAGATTGGAAAAAGCAGGGCATAAAACACCTGTACACTTTCGGCCAAGGATTGGCTTTGCATTGGCTGAAGCCTGAGAATGAAGTGCGTTTGAGATCTCTATCTAGTGAAGATCCCGTAAACCGGGATTCATTAAAGAAGTGGTTTCAAAGCCAAAAAATTCCACCTTGGCAACGTCAAAATTGGCCAGTTGTTGAAATTAATTCCAAACTTGCAGTGATTGTTGGTTATCGTACCTTAAAGGAGTTTCAGGCGAAATCTGATGAAAAAGCGCTAAAGTTGGTGGGTTTAAATTGAAGCTAAGTGGGTTTTAGGTTAAAATTTGTTTCCATTCTGAGCTCTGAAATCGCCAAGTCGTCTTAAAAGGAATCGCAGGCGAGCTTCTCTAAATTTTCTACAAAGTGTGAATAATGACTAAATTTATATTCGTAACCGGTGGTGTGGTCTCTTCTTTAGGGAAAGGCATAGCCGCCGCGTCTTTGGGTGCCTTGCTAGAAGCAAGAGGTCTTAAAGTCAGTATGCTTAAAATGGATCCTTACATCAACGTGGATCCAGGTACGATGAGCCCACTTCAACACGGTGAAGTGTTTGTGACCGATGATGGTGCTGAAACGGATTTGGACTTGGGACATTACGAGCGCTTTGTTCAGCGACCATGTGGCAAGGGTAATAGCTTTTCGACAGGCCAAGTTTATGAAACGGTGATTCGTCGTGAACGTCGTGGCGACTACTTGGGCGGCACAGTACAAGTCATTCCGCATATTACCGATGAAATCAAAGCGCGCATTAAGTTAGCCGCCGATGGATTTGATGTCACGATTGTTGAAGTTGGTGGTACGGTTGGTGATATTGAGTCTTTACCTTTCCTTGAAGCCATACGTCAAATGGGTGTAGAAGTGGGGCGTGATCGTGCCATGTTTATGCATTTAACCTTGTTGCCTTATATAGCCGTGGCAGGTGAAGTCAAAACCAAACCTACTCAACATTCAGTTAAAGAGTTACGTTCTATTGGTATTCAGCCAGACGTGTTGATTTGCCGCTCTGAAATTCCATTAGGTGAAAGCGAAAAACGTAAAATCGCATTGTTTACCAATGTAGAAGAAAAAGCCGTTATCAGTTCATTGGACGCTAAGTCAATTTATCAAGTGCCACGCATGTTGCATGAACAGGGCTTGGATGAGCTAGTTGTTAAAAAACTGCAAATGACCAATCTTAATCCGATTGATTTATCAGATTGGGATCAAGTGGTGGATGCTCAGCTTAACGCACAAGATGAAGTTAATATCGCAATGGTCGGTAAATATGTGGATCTTACCGAAGCCTATAAATCGGTTATTGAAGCTTTATTACATGCTGGTATTCATACACGTACGCGAGTCAAAATTCACTATATTGATTCAGAAGAATTAGAAAAAGTCGGCATTGATCAGCTAAAAGACATGCATGCTATTTTGGTACCGGGTGGATTTGGTGAGCGTGGTGTCGAAGGTAAGATTTTAGCGATCCAACATGCACGCGAAACTAAAAAACCTTATTTAGGAATTTGTCTAGGTATGCAAATGGCGGTAGTGGAATATGCACGTCATGTTGCCGGGCTAGATAAGGCTCATAGTACGGAACTGAACCCCAGTACCCCTCATCCAGTCGTGGCTTTGATTACTGAATGGACGGATGAAAAAGGCGCTAAAATTGAGCGAAACGAAACCTCGGACTTGGGTGGTACGATGCGTTTAGGTGGTCAAAACTGTGTAGTAAAGGCCGGTACCAAACTGGCTAGTATTTATGGCAAAGATGTGATTCGTGAACGTCATCGTCATCGTTATGAAATGAACGAC
This sequence comes from Thiomicrospira sp., assembly GCF_036568485.1. GTDB lineage: Bacteria > Pseudomonadota > Gammaproteobacteria > Thiomicrospirales > Thiomicrospiraceae > Thiomicrospira. The sequence continues at coordinate 69,723 of NZ_DATCSL010000008.1, read as the reverse complement.
GGGTATATTAGTCGTTTAGAACAAGCAGGCCTGGTGTTTTCAGCGCATTCGCAAGATGGGCATTTGGTTGAGTCGATAGAGATTCCAGATCACCCTTGGTTTGTGGCTTGTCAGTTCCACCCTGAATTTACATCAACACCACGTAACGGTCATCCGCTCTTTAGTGCTTTTGTGCAAGCGGCTAAAACAAACAAATAGTTAAGGAATCAATATGAAGCTTTGTAATTTTAATGTTGGTATTGATCAACCGTTTTTCTTAATTGCTGGTCCTTGTGTGATTGAATCTGAGCAATTGGCAATCGATACAGCCGGTCAATTAAAAGAACTCACCGACTCGCTCGGCATTCCGTTTATTTTTAAATCGTCTTATGACAAGGCGAACCGTTCCTCAACCGCCAGTTTTCGTGGGTTAGGTATTGATGAAGGCTTGCGCATTTTGCAAAAAGTGAAAGATGAAATTGGGGTACCAGTTTTAACCGATGTGCATGAAGACACACCTTTAAGTGAAGTCGCATCGGTGGTGGATGTCATGCAAACTCCGGCTTTTTTAGTGCGCCAAACAAACTTTATCCAAAACGTGTGCCGTCAAGGTATTCCAGTCAATATCAAAAAAGGTCAGTTTCAAGCCCCTTGGGATATGGATCAAGTGGTCGCTAAAGCGCGTGAAGTGGGTAATGAGCAGATCATGGTTTGTGATCGTGGTACCTCATTTGGCTATAATACGCTCGTATCTGACATGCGTGGCTTGGCTTCAATGCGTCAAACAGGCTGCCCAGTTGTATTTGACGCAACCCATTCTGTGCAACAGCCAGGTGGTCAAGGTTCAACATCGGGTGGTCAACGTGAATTTGTGCCTGTACTAGCTCGTGCGGCGATTGCTGCTGGCGTATCGGGTATATTTATGGAAACTCACCCAGATCCTGTTAATGCCAAAAGTGACGGTCCAAATATGTGGCCTTTACATAATCTAAAACCAGTATTGGAAGTGCTCAAAGCACTGGATGATACGGTTAAAAAACACGGTTTTGTAGAAAATGATTTGATGTAAATAGCGGGCTTTAATGCCAACTATTTTGATGTGGTTTTATAGTAAGTTTAATTTTTAAGTTATTGAAAAGGTTGAAAAGATGTCATTGATTAAAGAAATCAAAGCACGCCAGATCATCGACTCACGTGGTAATCCTACGGTTGAGACAGATGTGATTTTAGAATGTGGATCTATGGGACGCGCAGCTTCACCCTCTGGTGCGTCAACAGGGTCTCGTGAGGCCATTGAATTACGTGATGGCGACAAGTCTAAGTATTTAGGCAAAGGCGTTTTAAATGCCGTCAATAACATTAACACTGAAATCCGTACAGCCTTAATTGGCCAAGAAGCTACGGCTCAAGCCAAAATCGACCAGATTATGATTGATCTTGACGGTACACATAACAAAGCACGTTTGGGTGCAAACGCGATTTTAGCCGTGTCTATGGCGGTTGCAAAAGCGGCAGCCGCTTCAAAAGGCCAAGCCTTGTTTGAATACCTAAAAAATGACGATTACCGTATGCCGGTTCCAATGATGAATATCATTAACGGTGGTGAGCATGCTGATAACAGCGTGGATTTTCAAGAATTTATGATCATGCCAGTTGGCGCGCCAAGCTTGTCAGAGGCGTTACGTTATGGTGCCGAAGTTTTCCATACCTTGAAAAAAGTATTGCATGACAAGGGTTATAATACGGCTGTAGGCGACGAGGGCGGTTTTGCCCCGGACCTTAAGTCTAATGAAGAAGCGATTACCGTTATTCTAGAAGCAATTGAAAAAGCCGGTTATGTCGCTGGTAAAGATATTATGATTGCATTAGATGTGGCAGCGAGTGAAATCTACAAAGGCGGCAACTATGTGTTGGCCTCTGAAGGTCGTACCTTGAGCAGTGCTGAAATGGTTGATTTCTATGCTGACTGGTGTGAACGTTACCCAATTATCTCAATCGAAGATGGTTTTGATGAAAGTGATTGGGACGGTTTCAAAATGCAAACTGAAAAACTGGGCAAAAAAGTTCAGTTGGTCGGCGACGACTTGTTTGTCACCAACACCAAGATTCTAAAAGAAGGTATCGATAAAGGCATTGCCAACTCAATTCTAATTAAAGTAAACCAGATCGGTACGCTGACTGAAACCATGAACGCGATTCAAATGGCAAAAGACGCGGGTTATACAGCGGTTATTTCACATCGTTCGGGTGAAACGGAAGATGCAACTATTGCGGACATCGCGGTGGCGACGGGTGCGGGTCAAATTAAAACTGGCTCTATGTCACGTTCTGACCGTATTGCTAAGTACAACCAGTTGCTACGTATCGAAGAAGCTTTAGGTGACAAGGCCGTTTACCCTGGCATGTCTGCGTTTTATAACCTAAAGTAAATCGGTAAGGACGGATGAGAGTATTTTTAATCATTCTCACTGTCTTACTGTTTCTATCTCTGGCTCGTCTACTGTCTTCTAATGGCGGTTTAGGCGAGCTTCTTTCTTTACAGTCACGTCTGGCTGAAATCGAAACACAAGTGGAAACGCGTCAAAACACTAACGCATTACTTAAGCAGGAAGTGTTGGACTTACAATCGGGCGATACCGCAATTGAAACCATTGCACGTCAACGTTTAGGCATGGTGGCAGAAGGTGAGGTATTTGTTCAGCTTCTTGAGCTTAAACCCAGTAATATTGTCGCACCATCTCCTGATCAATCGGCCACTCCGGTGATTGAGAACCCTCAGCCTATCAATCGTATTGTTACTGATTGAGTCTTTGCTAGCACCAGGCCTGGTGTCTGTGTTCATTTCTATCTTAAAATTAATGCGCTTTGAGCATGATGTAAACCGCACCTGTTCCGCCGTCTTTTTGCTGTGCACTGCAAAAAGCGATAATAGATGATAGGCCCCTAAGGTTTTGATTTACTAAGTTTTTCAGTGCAGGGTAGTCGGTATCTGAATTATAACCCTTGCCATGAATGATTAAGGCAAATCGATATTTAGCCTGGTAAGCCTGTTGAACAAACTGTAATAAACGTTGTTGCGCGACGTCTTCGGTATCGCCATGTAAATCCAAACGAGCTTGAATATGGAATTCGCCTTTTCGAAGCCGACTCAAATCTTGAGGGCGTACACCTTTTTTGTGAAATAGTAGGCTTTGGTGAGCGCTGACGGCCTCTACTAATTCGATATTTTCAGGTTCTATTAGCTCAATATGTCTTTTTTTAGACCGTTTGACTTTTAATTTAGGCCGCGCTAGTTCAGCTTTTTTTGACCTGTTAATAGGCAATACGCCTTCAATTGCTTGCGCAAATAGTAATTTGTCTTCTTCTGACAGCTTAGACACTTTATAATCCTTACTCATTCAAATTATATTTTAAAGGATATAAGAGCTATGCGCATCTTGTTATCGAATGATGATGGCTATCTTGCGCCGGGTATTCAAACCTTGTTTGATGCGCTCATTAATCATGCCTCCGTTGATGACTTAGTATTAATTGCGCCGGATCGTAATCGCAGTGCAGCCAGCAACTCCTTAACCCTATTGGATCCATTGCGTATTACTCAGCATCAACCAAAAGTATATAGTGTGAATGGTACACCAACGGATTGCGTGCACCTCGGTATTAATGGCGCGTTGTCTTATCGAGCTGACATGGTGGTGTCTGGCATAAATAACGGTGCAAACATGGGGGACGACGTTTTATATTCCGGCACCGTCGCCGCCGCAACGGAAGGCCGATTTCTAGGCAAGCCTTCGATTGCAGTCTCACTTTGTGGAGACAGGCATTTTGCCAGCGCGGCTAAAATCGTGGCGAACTTGTTAGAAGACCTGCATACCCAAGACTTAGATGCCAACACCATTATTAATATTAATGTGCCGGATTTACCTTTTGAGCAGATAAAAGGCGTAAAAGTCACGCGCCTAGGCAAACGCCATGCTTCTGAGCCGGTGGTGAAAGGAGTGGACCCTAGAGGTGGCCAGATGTACTGGATTGGCCCAGCCGGGAGTGCGGCTGATGCGGGTGAAGGTACCGACTTTCATGCGGTGGCTTCCGGCTACGTATCGGTTACGCCGTTGCAAATTGATTTAACGCACCACACTATGTTGAATACTATGCATCAATGGATAGATAAAAAATGGCCCATCTCGCAGTAGATTTGACTCAAAAACCCATTTACCCGACAGCTGAATTTGAGCAGTTTCAAGGGGTGGGTTTGACCTCTCAGAGAACACGAGATCGGTTAATTTCACGCTTAATGGCCTTAGGTATTCAAGATGCTGAAGTTTTAAAGGTGATGCGTGTCGTCCCCAGGCATTTGTTTGTTGATGAAGCTCTGGCCGGACAAGCTTATGAAGATACCGCGTTGCCGGTCGGTTATGGTCAGACTATCTCGCAGCCTTGGGTGGTCGCGATGATGACCAGTTGGATTCGAGCGGGTCGACCTTTGCGTAAGGTGTTGGATATTGGCACCGGATCGGGTTATCAAGCCGCTATTTTGTCCTTATTAGCTGATAAAGTTTATAGTGTTGAGCGCATTGCACCTCTGCAGATTCGCGCTCAGCAAGTTTTGAAAAAATTAGGTTTAACCAATATTGAGTTTGATATCAGTGATGGCCATTGGGGGTGGCAGCAAAAATTGCCTTTTGATGCGATTTTGTGTGCGGCCGCACCGGAAAAGCTTCCAGAAAGCTTGTTAGACCAATTACATGAAGGTGGGCGTTTGGTCTTGCCAATTGGCAAAGAGGTTCAGATGTTAAAGGGGTATGAAAAAACCTCAACTGGTGTCAAAGAAAGTTTTTTAGGAGAAGTGATGTTTGTACCATTAAAAACTGGGGTGGAAGTGTGAGATTATTTGGCCCTTTATATGATTTAACCCTGCGTTGGTCTAAACACCCCAAAGCCCCTTGGTATTTAAGTGGGATGAGTTTTGCTGAATCTTCATTTTTTCCCATTCCCCCTGATGTTATGTTGATGCCGATGAGTTTGGCGCAACCCAATAAGGCCTTATGTTTTGCTTGGCTTACTACGCTTTTCTCGACCTTAGGTGGGTTGTTAGGTTATTTGATTGGCATGTTATTGCTGGAGTCGGTTTGGCCGTTTATTGTGTCGGCGGGTTATGAACATCATTATCATCAAATCGTTGAGTTTTTTGACCTTTATGGCGTCTGGATTGTATTTGTCGCCGGTTTTAGTCCTTTACCCTATAAAATGTTTACTATTAGTGCTGGGGCCACGGGTATGGCGTTAGTGCCATTTTTATTGGCTTCATTAGTTGGTCGGGGCGCACGTTTCTTTTTGGTGGCTTGGCTAATGAAGTGGGGCGGGCCGCGTTACGAACCGATGATTAGACGTTGGGTTGAATGGTTGGGTTGGGCCTTTGTGGTATTAGTGATTTTGTATATTGTGTTAAGGTAAAGTTAATGTTTAGAGTGTTGTTGATTGCTTTGATTTCCATCAGTTTATTTGGCTGCGGTCAGACGCCGCGTAGTTATTTGCAAGCTGATCAAAGTTATCAATCCAATCCTTTAAACCAAAATGCCGGTAAATGTAAGTCGGGTCATTATGTGGTCGCGAAAGGCGATACTTTGAGCCAAGTCGCGGTACGTTGTCAGGTTAGCTTTAATGCACTCGCAAAAAAGAACAGTATTTTCCCACCTTATGTACTGTACCCGGGCCAAGAACTAAGTCTGCCTGATAAAGCGGCTAAGCCTTCAGTTACGGTGCAGAAGCCGGATTGGCTATGGCCGGTTGAACATTTTGATAAGTTTGATTATGTGAAGGATTCAGCGGGGATTACCGGCCTAAATATCTACTCTGAAACAGGCAGTTTAGTTAAAACCGTTGATGCCGGCGAAGTTGTGTTTGCTGATAACAGTGTCAGTAATTTCGGCTTAATGGTGATTATTCGTCACGAGAATGGCTATTTAACCGTTTATGCACACAATCAACGTTTACAGGTGAAAGAAGGCCAAATCGTCAAGCGTGGTGAGGTGATTGCCAACTTAGGGCGTTCCGGTTCAACGGATTTACCTAAATTGTATTTTGAAGCGCGTTTACATGGTCGAAAAGTAGCGGCTGAAGGTTTGTTGAAACAGCCATAGTGCGGCTTAGATTTTTACTTTAACGATTTGTTTTATAAATTGTTTTTAAGTTTATTTAAAGCGGTTTCAAAGGTTAGTTAAATATTAATCCCAGCACGACTTCACGATCTTCTGTGGTGAGTACGTTATAGGTTCGACAAGCTGAGGCATTGTTCATAACTTCTAAACTGACACCGTTTTGTGCACACAAGCCAAAAATCTCAGCTGAAGGAAATTGCTGAGTTTCACCCGTACCTAAGATCAACACTTCCGGTGAAAAGTCTAAAAGCTGCTGTATTTTTTCAGGGGTTAATTCGTCTAAACTTTTAACCGCCCAATCTGGGTTGAGATTTTGTTGAGTAATAATGCAACTAGTTTGGTAATCCTGGTTATTAACGGATACCAGGCCTGGTGCATAGCGGTTAATCATGTTGATTTTCGGGTCGCGATGTTCGGTAAATTTCATTCGATGCTTCTTTTATAAGTGAAGTCTCTATTTAATCCTAGTTTTACCCGAAATTCAATTGACGAATCTAATAGATTCTGTATCATTTATCGGCTTAATAACGTCATTTTGACCATCAAATTTTTAAACAATCTCGCAATTTTTGCAGCAATCTTGAAAAGGCCTTTTTCGTGACTAGCGAATTTCAAAGAATCAAACGTCTACCACCTTACGTGTTTAATATTGTTGGCGAACTAAAAGCTGAAGCTCGTCGTCGTGGCGAAGATATTATCGACTTCGGTATGGGGAACCCAGATCAGGATACACCTAAGCATATCGTCGACAAACTGGTTGAAGTGGTTCAGCGTGAAGGCACGCACCGCTATTCCGTTTCGCAAGGGATTCCGCGTTTACGTAAGGCAATTTGTAATTGGTATAAAACCCGTTTTGATGTGGATTTAGATGCCGACAAAGAAGCGGTCGTGACGATTGGTTCGAAAGAAGGCTTGGCGCACTTGGCTTTAGCGACGGTCGAGCAGGGTGATACCGTATTAGTGCCGAACCCGGCTTACCCGATTCACCCTTACGGCTTTGTGATTGCGGGTGCGGATATTCGTCATGTTGAAATGTCACCTAATGTCGATTTTTTTGAAGAGTTGCAAAAGGCGATTCAAGATTCTTGGCCCAAACCTAAAATGTTGGTACTGAACTTTCCTGGCAATCCAACCACTCAAACGGTTGATTTGGCCTTTTTTGAGCGAGTGATTGAAATCGCCAAAGAACACAATATTTGGGTAATTCACGATTTGGCTTATGCCGACATCGTATTTGACGGTTATGTTGCGCCATCGATTATGCAGGTTGAAGGTGCAAAAGATATTGCAGTTGAATTTTACACCTTATCAAAAAGCTATAACATGCCAGGCTGGCGTGTTGGCTTTATGGTGGGTAATCCCACTTTAGTCAACGCGCTTAAACGCATGAAATCTTACTTGGATTACGGCACCTTTACGCCGATTCAGGTGGCGGCGATTGCAGCGTTAGAAGGCCCGCAAGATTGTGTGCAAGAAATTTGCGACATGTACAAATTACGTCGCGATGTACTTTGCCAAGGATTAAATGCGATTGGTTGGGAAGTGGAATACCCTAAAGCCACCATGTTCTTATGGGCACCGATTCCAGAAGCTTATCGTGAATTGGGCTCAATTGAGTTTTCTAAAAAACTCTTGATTGAAGCCAAGGTTGCCGTGTCACCGGGGATTGGTTTCGGTACTTATGGTGATGGTCATGTACGCTTCAGTTTAATTGAAAATGAACACCGTACCCGTCAAGCCATTCGGGGAATTCGTGAGATGTTCAAAAAAGACGGCTTGATTCAAGGAGTATAGTTTGAAGGCAATAACACTAGGACTTTTAGGGCTAGGCACGGTTGGTAGTGGATTAGTTAACATTTTACGTACCAGTTCAACCGAAATCGAACGTCGCTTAGGTAAGCGTTTTGAGATTGGCAGTATTGCGGTTAGAGACTTAAATCGACCTCGTCGAATTGATACCCAAGATATTCCGTTAACCGATGATCCGTTTGAGGTGGTGCAAAACCCAAATATTCAAGTTGTCGTTGAATTAATGGGCGGCACAACTTTGGCACGTGATTTGGTCGAGCAAGCGATCAAAAATGGCAAACACATTGTGACCGCAAACAAAGCTATGATTGCGTTACACGGTAATGAGCTATTTGAATTGGCCGAAAAGCATCAGGTACAAATTTATTACGAAGCCTCTGTGGCTGGTGGTATTCCAATTATCAAAGCCTTACGTGAAGGTTTAGCGGGTAACCAGATTGACTGGTTAGCGGGCATTATTAATGGCACGGGCAACTACATTTTGACTGAAATGAAAAAGCCCAACGCCGACTTTGCCGCCGTATTAAAAACTGCTCAAGACTTAGGTTATGCTGAAGCCGATCCAACTTATGATGTTGAGGGCATTGATGCGGCGCATAAGTTGACGATTTTAGCGTCACTCGCATTTGGTATCGAACTGAGTTATTCGCGCGTTTATACCGAAGGGATTAGTCATATTACTGGCGACGATGTGCGCTTCGCTAATCTATTTGGCTATGAAATCAAACACTTGGGTATTGCGAGTCGTGGTGACGATAATGGGTTCTCACTGCGCGTTCATCCAACCTTAGTGCCTAAGAAGGTATTATTGGCGGATGTTAACGGTGTTATGAACGCGGTATTGATTCACGGCAACCATGTGGGTTCGACCATGTATTACGGTGCCGGTGCCGGTGGTGGCGCGACCGCTTCAGCGGTGATGGCGGATTTGATGGACTTAACTCGTTGCTGGGATGCGCCATTTGATGCCCATGTACCAGGCCTAGGTTATCAAGCCGACGCGATTTTTAAAGACGCCAATATTATGTCGATTGATGATATTGACACCGCGTTTTATGTGCGTTTTATGGTTAAGGACCAACCGGGTGTGTTGGCGCGTTTATCGCAAACTTTGGCCGACTGCAATATCAGTATTGAGCATCTGCACCAAGAACCGATCGGCGATGAGCCTGAGTTTGCCTTGGTGGTATTAACCACGAATGTGGTTAATGAAGGACAGTTTGGTGAAGCTTTAGCGGTGCTGGAAGGTCTGGACGATGTAGAAGGCAAAATCACCAAAATCCGCGTTAGCGATTTTTGAGGGACTCAAACGTGACCAACCAGGCCGTGACTTTATGGATTCCTGGATTACTTGATCATTTTCAACCCGACCACCAGGCCTGGTGGTCGGGTTCTGCTTTTCAAACGTTGCTTAATAAAGCGGATGTTTACCCCCTTAAACCCTACAGCTTTATTGAACGCGCCAGTCAACTTTTCCACCAACCACAAACACTCAGTGCTGCGGCGACCATGGCTTCCGTTGAACTAACTGATTTCGACCCGCAGGCTTTTTGGTTAAAAGTCGATCCGGTTCAAATGATTCCTGATCGCGATACCTTAGTATTGGTTTCGGCTCAAGATCTCGACATTACACAAGCCGAGTCACAAGCTTTGTTGGACGCATTTAACCAGCATTTTGCCCAAGATGGTGTCAAGCTCGAGTGGGGCGCGAATGATTCCTGGTATATGCAATTGCCGCAAGCGATCGATCTGCAAACCACCGATCTGGCGCAAGCCAATTATCGCAACTTACACGGCCTTTATCCAAGTGGCCATGCTGGAGCTTATTGGCGAACTTTAATGAATGAAGTTCAAATGTTGTTTTATCAGCATCCGGTTAATCTGGCGCGCCGTGAAGTTGGACAAGCTGAAATTAACAGTGTTTGGGTGTGGGGTGAAGGCCAAGTTAAGCTAGATAATATTCAAATGCGCCCACAAGCGAAAATTTGGGGTCACCATGCTTATTTAAAAGGCCTAGCAAATTTGGCCCAAGCTCAGTTTCAGAAAACACCAAGTGACCACCAGGCCTGGTGCTTGGATAGAACACAGCAAGCGCATTTTATAACGCTGGATTTAAAGCATTTAATGAAACCGGATACAGAGACTACAGACAATCAACTGCTGTTGAATCTTGAGAAAGATTGGATGCAGGGCTTGTTGGAGGATCTTAAGCAAGCTCGTATTCATTCGTTGTTTATTGATTTAGGTGGTACCAAAGGCTTCTTAATTGAACCTTCACATTTACGTCGTTTTTGGCGACGCTGGCGCAATCCACTTAAATCCTAGTCAAAGCACTTAGAGCACATGAATTTAGCGATTGAGCGGGTTTTTGGTATAATCCGCGCATTATTTTGAAACCTGGCGGATTCGTCAGCACCCAAGGCAAGAACTCATGAATTTTATAGAAACACGCGGTAACGACGGTCAATTCCCAAAAGAAGTGACGTTTTCACAAGCCATTCTAAGCCCAATGTCTTCGTTTGGTGGGCTTTATTCACCCAAAAGCTTACCTATGTTGGGTTTGGAGTTTTTAAAGACCCACTTAAACTCAAATTATAAAACCCTAGCTAAAGCGGTATTGGCTGAATTTGAAGTCGACATTGATCAAGCGGTAATTGATCAAGCGGTGGCGCTTTATGATCAGTTTGATGATCCGGCCAATCCAGTACCAGTGGTTAAAGTGCGTGATGATTTGTTTGTCAGTGAGCTTTATCACGGCCCAACCCGTGCGTTTAAAGATATGGCGTTACAACCTTTTGGTACGGTGTTGTCTGCGGTGGCGCAAAAACGCAATGAAAAATTCCTAATCCTAGCTGCGACCAGCGGCGATACCGGTCCAGCTGCGTTGGATACCTTCCGTAATAAACCAAATGTACAAGTGGTTTGTATGTATCCAGACGGCGGCACCTCAGACGTACAGCGTTTGCAGATGGTGACCGAAACCGGCGAAAATTTAAAAGTAATCGGCATTAAAGGCGATTTTGATGATGCGCAAACCGCGTTGAAATCTTTATTGGTTTCAACCAGTTTCCGCGATACGTTAAAGCAGCAGGGTGTGCAGGTTTCGGCGGCTAACTCGGTCAACTTTGGACGTATTATTTTCCAAACCATTTACCATATCCACAGTTATCTAGAATTGGTTCGACAGCAAGAAATTAACTTGGGTGATAAGGTTTATTTAGATGTACCGAGTGGCAACTTTGGTAATGCGTTAGGCGGGTATTATGCTTATAAAATGGGCTTACCGGTCGAGAAAATCTTAATTGCCTCTAATCAAAATAATGTTTTAACCCAGTTTATTGAGCAAGGTAAATACGATTTAAGAGAGAGTAGTGTGATCGCTACCACTTCGCCCGCGATGGATATTTTAAAATCATCTAATATCGAACGTATTTTGTTTGATTTATTTGGTGCCGAACGCACGAAAGAACTCATGTTGGCGTTGGATAAAGATAAGTTTTATCAACTGACAACCGATGAATTAGCAACGGTTCAACGTATTTTTGCCGCCGACTTTTGTACCAACCAGGAAGGTCAAGACTACATTAAACAAGCCTATGAAGACGGCTATTTGATGGACCCACATACCGCAACCTGTTTAAAAGTCTACGATACCAAACGTGATCAAAAGCTCAAAACCATTGCTTATTCGACTGCGGAATGGACTAAGTTTTCACCCGTGATTGCCAAAACCCTGTTTGGTGGTGAAATAAGTACAGATATTGATGCGTTAAAACGTATTGCTGATAAAGGTCAAATTCCAATTCCGCAGCAAATTTCACGTTTATTTGATTTGCCGGCGACTCAAGACAAGGTGATTGATAAGCAGAATATCGAAAGTGAGATTTTAAGTTTCTTTAAATAACTGAATAGTCACTATTTATAAAAAACCGCAGGCGAAGCGATTCTCCTGTGGTTTTTTTATGGCTTGAATAGATCAAAGTGCAGGGTTATTAAACTTTAAAAGCAAACTGTAAACGCAACTGCAGAGAAGTCCGTCCCATATATTGGTTTAAAGTCGGCTGATAAACACACTCAATCCAATCGTTTTGCTTGTAAGGTAAAGTTTGTTGGCTATCATCCAGTGCACCAAAGTAAATCGCTTTTAGGGGTGAGCGACTGTTTTCGGGTACTAAACGTAAGCTTAAATGAGTTTGAGTTTGACCAATCTGTTTAATATCCAAAATTTTAAAACGACCATTAAATTGAGGCTGCGGCCACTCTCGGCCGTAGGGTTCGAGTCGTTCAAGTTCATCTATTAACTCTGGTGTAAATAGATGGGCCTCTAGTTCGCCGTCTGTTTCAACTAAAGGACTAGGCGTGGTATCCCCTAATTGCTGTTGTGCGGCTTCTTCTAACCCCTGCTGAAAGATCTCAAAATCGGCCAGATTAATCTGACAGCCCGCCGCGCCTTTATGACCACCTTTGGCTAAAAATAAACCGGGATGTTGTGCCTCTATCCAATTAAAGGCACGAATTAAATCAAATTCCGGCACTATGCCGCGTCCGCTGCCAGCTAAGGTACCATCATTTAAGTCGGTCATGGCCACGCAAGGTAAACCAAATTTCTCACCGACTCGGGTGGCGACAATACCTTGAATCCCGGCATTACCCTCTAATGAAATCGCCAAACTAAAGCGTTGGTCGTGGTACAGCTCATGGGCTTTTTGCATGGCTTGTTGCATCAAGCCTTCTTGTTGTTGGCGACGCTCTTGATTGTCGGTTTCCAGTTGTTGAAGGTGCAACCAGGCCTGGTCGATATTATCGGCATTTAAAAAGTGAAAGGCTTGGGTCACATCATTGACACGGCTAGCCGCATTAATGCGTGAGGCGACTTGAAAAGCTAAAAATTCAGCATTGTAAGGGCGATCTGAATTGTTATTTAGTTTACGAAATGCTTGCCATGCCGGGTGCTCGAATTGATTAATTTGTTGTAAGCCGGCTAATACAATCGCGCGGTTATTTGGGCTTTTTAAGCTCACGCTATCGGCAATGGTGCCGAGTGCGACATGCAAGGTTAAGTCTTTTAAAGAGGGCGCATCCTTGGGTAAAACACCGCGCTGTATCAACTCGTTACGAACTTGGGTCATGACCAAGAAAATCACAAAACAACCCGCAATGGTTTTATCGTATTCACAACCAGTTTGTTGTGGGTTGACGGTACAGGTGGCGCTGGCGGGCGGGCCTTCAGCAGGAATGTTGTGATGATCGGTGACACAGACTTTGATACCGGCTTGTGCCAAACGTTCGATACGTGGCTGATCACTTGAACCTTGATCGGCTGAGATGACCAAGTCTACCTTTTGTTCTAAGCTTAAAATTTCATCACACATTTCATCGGTAATGCCGTAGCCGTTTTTGCGTTCACCAATTAAATGAATCACCCTTGCCGGATTGACATCAAAGTGATCAATCAGTGCACGATAGGCTACCCAAGCCGAAGTGACGCCGTCGGTATCATAATCGGTTGCTAACACGATTAGTCCGTCGCTTTCAATCGCATCGGCAATCAGTTGGGCCGCATATTGCGAGTTTTTCAGTTGACTAGGGTGTTGCAGGTGCTTGAGTTGTGGCCAAATGATGGCTTCCATTTGTTCAGCTGAATCTAAACGCTGGGCGACCAAGCGTGCTTGCAAATCTGTTAAACCAAGTGTTTTAGCGGTTTCAAAAACATTTTGGTTGAATGGACGTTGTTTAATACGTGGCGGCTTGAGCATGAGCGAATATAGGTCAGTTATTGTAGGCACTGCATTTTAACAGACCTAGCCGGGTCGGCGAGTGCTTTTAGAATGAAAGTTTTGGTGGTTTTGTTGCTTTTATAATTAAATAAAGGGAACGGGTTTTTACTATCAGGTTTTACTTATGGGTTTATCCGCCTATTAGTAATTGTGATCGTAGATTTGTTTGACCCTTATTTTAACAAGGGTTAATATGAATTTCAGTTGTATAAAATTTACATAGGCTATGCCGAACTATGACCCAGCCACAATCCCATACGAGTTTGACGCTTCTTAAACATATTATGGAAAACTTCCCAGATGGGGTGTTTACATTAAACTCAGAGTTAAAAATAACCTACGTTAATCCCGCTTTTTGTGTACTGATGGGATACCAAGAAGACGACTTGTTGGGAACGGAGATCACCACCCATTTACAAGACCTAAATATTTTGGCGGAATGTCAGGCTGAGATAAATGCCAAGGGTTTTTGTCAAGGCCAAGAAACCATTTTCAAACGCGCTGATGGCACTTTATTAAATATCTCCAAAAATGTTCAAACTTTGTTAGATGAAGACGGCAAACCCGGCTTAATCATTAGTGTACGTGACTTAACTCCCATTCATCAGCTGAATTCAAAGCTCACTAAAACCAGTCAAGAGCTTGAACATTACAATCAATATTTGTCTGATATTGTGGCTGAGCGAACTCAGGTTTTGAATGACCAAATGGCGGTGTTATCGAGCTATAAAAAAGCCATTGATGTCAGCAGTATGGTCAGCAAGTGCGCACTGGATAAGCGCTTAATCGAAGTCAATGATTCGCTTTGTGAGCGCTCAGGTTATCGGCCAGAAGAGTTAATCGGTCAAACCTGCACCTTTTTGTGGAGTCAAGAATCTAAACAGTTGGTGCCTGAAATTACCGAAATGGTCTTAAGTGGTAAACATTGGAATGGCATGGTCACTATGTTGACCAAAACCGGCACGAGTTTTTATATCGAAGCTTATATAGTGCCAATCAGTAATGAATCGGGGCAGGTCATTGAGTTGGTGAATATCAGCCATGATGTCACGCCTTTAATGGAAACCACCCAAGCGTTAAGTCATCGATTGCATTATGATTCACTTACCGAGTTGCCTAATCGAGTTAAGTTGCTTGCCGATGCGGAGGCGTCCAATCAGTCTGAACACATCATCTTGTTTAATATTGATAGTTTTAACGAAATCAATACATTTTATGGTCACTATTTAGCCGACAAACTCTTAAAAGTGTTAGCGCGTAAGTTCGTTGAATTAACTTTAGGTTTGCCAGCTCAAGTGTATAAATTGCCTATTGATGAGTTTGCCATTGTGATTAAAAACGATTGGTCTCGAGCTGATCTTGAGGCGTTTGTTCAGGGTTTGCTAGAACTGGTATCCGCCCGTAGTTTTAAAGTCGGCTTGGAACAAATCAATTTAACTTTAACCGCGGGTCTGGCTTCTTCTCAAGCGCTCAATAACCAAGCCAAAGATGCCTTAGTCGCGGCGGACATGGCGCTTAAAATGGCTAAAAGACAGCGTAAACCTTTTGTTTTTTACGAATCAAGTTTAAATATTAAGCAAAGTTATGAAAACAATTTAGCTTGGATTAAACGTTTACGTAGTGCGATGGAAGAAGACCGTTTAGTTCCTTTCTTTCAACCTGTGGTCAATGCCAAAACCTTAAAGGTCGATTACTATGAATGCCTAGTGCGGATTGTGGAAACCGATGGGCAAATTGTGTCACCGTTTAATTTTTTAGAAACCGCCAAGAAACTCAAACTATACCCACAATTAACTCGACGTATGTTGGACAAAGCGTTTGAAAAGTTTGCGCAGGAACGAGACAGTTTTTCGATTAATCTCTCTATCGAAGATATTGTAGATCCGGTGACCAGTGCTTGGATTATTGATAAGGTGCGTCACTGCACGTTTGCCGATCGCGTCATTTTTGAGATTGTGGAGTCAGAAGGTATCCAAAATTACGATGTTGTGAATCATTTTATTCGCGACGTGAAACAGTACGGTGTCAAAATTGCAATTGATGATTTTGGTGCAGGCTATTCAAACTTTATTTACATTATGCGCTTAGATGTTGATTTTATTAAGATTGACGGCTCGATTATCCGTGATATTCAGCATAACAAATCGTCTCAAGTGATTACCGAAACGATTATTAATTTTGCGCGTAAATTGAATATTCAAACGGTTGCCGAGTTTGTGGCAGATGAAAGTATCTATGAGTACGTCAAACATCTTGAGATTGATAATTTGCAAGGTTATTTGTTTGGCAAGCCAGAAAATCACCTATTAAATGCAAGTTAAGCACCAGGCCTGGTGCTTAAAGACCGTCTTGTTTATGCACATTATCAGGGGTGTTAAAAAAGCGCGGCTTTTTAAATACCACCTTGTTTTTTCTTGATGATAGGCGCCGACGCCAACTCAGATTGACTTGAATACGCCAAAGTACGTGAATTCCCAAGTAGCCAATACTGCCCAAGGCTAAACCCACCACAAAGCTACCCAGTAACAAGGGTTGCCAGATAACAGCAAAAGTATGGAAAATCCATTCCCAGCTTATGACAAAGTTCAAACTTTCGTTCGCATGTTCCCCTAACAACAATGAGCCTACCCGGTAGTTAAAGTACCAAATAGGCGCCATGGTAAAGGGGTTACTAATCCAGACAAGCGCAACGCTCAGGGGCAAGTTTGCTCTTACAAACATCGCAGATAAGGCCGCCGTAACCATTTGCCACGGCATGGGCATGGCGGCCCAAAAAGGACCCACAAAAAAAGCCTTGGCCACCGAGTTTCGGTTCAAGTGCCAGAGATTGGGGTCTTGAAGCCAATGTGCAATTGCGCTGAACCCTTTGATTTTAAGTAGTTTCTTTGGGTCCGGTATCCATTTTTTAAAGAGTTTTTTTGGCATGTTTATCTGGTTTTCGCTTGGATTTATTGGGGTTGTTTTCGGTCTTTATCAACTAAGTGACTGGCCGAGTGGGTTATATCTACTTGCCGTGATGTTTGTTTTTGGTTTTGCAATTTGGCGATCTTGGACTCGCGTTAAACACTTCAGTTTAGGCGTTATTATAGGCTGGATTTGGTTAGGTTTGTTTGTATTTTTGACACCCAATTTAACCGAGTCAGTTATGGATCAAACGCTATGGGCGGAAGGGCGAGTAGTGGGTTTGGTGCAAAGCAATGCAACCCAAACTGACGCTCTGCCTATTCAGCGGTTCGAGATGCGTTTGTCACGCTTAGAAGGCCTTGATAAAACTATTCAGCAGACCTGGTGGTGGCCAAAACCGACGATTCGTTTAAGTTGTTATCGCTGTGATTGGACGCCTAAAGCCAGCGAGTCCTATCGATTAGCGGTGCGAATCAAACCCATACATGGCAGCATGAATCCGGGCGGGTTTGATTACGAAGCCTGGGCGCATCAACAGGGCTTAAAAGCCACCGGCTATGTCAGAATAAATGAGGCAGAACCGCGCTTGCTTAAATCTGGATTTGATCACCATCAAATGCGTGCGGCCTTAGGACAACATTTAAAGACGGTTTGGGGCGAGTCACGTTTTAACGGAATTTATAACGCTTTGTTATACGCCGATCGCCAGGCAATTTCGGATGAAGACTGGTCATTAATGCGCGCCACTGGAACTATCCACCTAATGGCTATATCTGGGCTGCATTTGGCTTTGGTCGCTTTAATGGGGTATGGCATAGGACGTTTGATTTGGCGTTTACCGATTCGACACTTTGAGCGTTATCCGCTGCATTGGTTTGGCAGTTCGTTGGCTTTAATATTGGCGACTATTTATGGTTTGTTGGCGGGATTTAGTATTCCCACTCAGCGAGCTTGGATCATGGTAGCGGTAACGCTGGTGTTTTTATTGTTAAGGCGACAGTTTCAACCCTGGTCTGTGTTGTTGTTGGCGGCTTTTTTAGTAGTTGTTTGGCAGCCAGCAAGCGTATTGTCACAAGGTTTTTGGTTGTCGTTTTTGGCAGTGGGTTTGATTTTTTTAGCTTTAAGCCAACCGCAAGTTAAGTCACGGCCTGTTTGGCAAAAAGCGATTTTAATTCAATTAGTCTTGTCTATCGGTTTAGTGCCAGCTCTATGGTGGTTTTACCAACAAGTGCCGGTATACAGCCTGTTTGCAAATCTAGTAGCCGTGCCATTCGTTAGTTTTGTGGGTTTGCCTTTGTTGTTTGTGACCACTCTGGTGTCTTTTGTATCCAGTGAACTGGGCTCATTGTTAGTTTGGCTGAACGATTATTTATGGACTGGCTTATGGTGGGTTTTAAACCAGATTGCGCAATGGCCTTTGAGTGAGTGGCAACCCAGGCCGATTGGCTTATGGCAGGTCGCTTTGGCGTATGGGTTGGTGTTTTTTGGTATCTTGTTTCGGCGTTACTCTGTCGATTCGATATCAAAACCTGAACCGCTTAAAAAGCCTGTAAAACGCTGGCCACTGGTTAAGGGATTGAGTTTGAGTTTAGCGATTGGGGTGTTGTTTTGGCCAAATAAACCAGAAACCCTCGATTATGGTGTCTTCTGGTTAAGTCTATTAGATGTTGGCCAAGGCCAAGCTTTAGTAATTGAAACTCAAACTAAAACCTTGGTTTATGACACCGGGCCAAGTTATGGCGCGCGCTTTGATGGCGCCCAAATTGCCATTTCACCATATTTGCGTTATCGCGCTAAGCAAGCGATTGATGTGTTAATCGTGAGTCATGCAGATCGAGATCATGCGGGTGGCGCACTCAGTTTAGCGAAAGATTGGTCAATCGAAACTCGTTTAAGTGGGCAAGTTGAACGTTTACAGCAGAATTTCGATCTGCAGGGTTTTGAAGCTTGCCAGGCCGGTCAAACTTGGTGGTGGGATGGTGTTCAATTTGAAGTTTTAGCGCCGGGTTTATTTGTAGCAGGGGATCACAATGATCAATCCTGCGTTTTAAAAGTCAGTGCGGGTGACACGAGTGTCATGATTACAGGTGATCTTGGTTCTAAACATGAAGCCAAATTAATCGACCATTATGGTTCAGGACGCCTACAAAGTTCGGTATTGATCGCTGGTCAT
The DNA here is from genome assembly GCF_036568485.1 of Thiomicrospira sp. GTDB lineage: Bacteria > Pseudomonadota > Gammaproteobacteria > Thiomicrospirales > Thiomicrospiraceae > Thiomicrospira. The sequence goes on along the minus strand of NZ_DATCSL010000008.1, from coordinate 50,923 downwards.
CATGGCAGTCGCCACTCAAGCCACCAGGCCTGGTTACAGAGTTTACAACCTGAATTAGTGTTGTTTAGTGCCGGTTATCGTAATGCTTTTGGTTTTCCCGCTCGCCAAACCCTTCAACGTATTGAAAACGAAGGGATTGATTGGTTGAATACTGCCTGTGCAGGCGCGATTCAAGTTCTGTTTCGGTCAACGGGTTGGCAGGTGATGAATCAATCTCGTATGTCTGATAAACGTTGGTTCCATCATCAATGTGAAATGGAGCAGAGGGATGGCTAATGAAATCGCTGTTAAATCAATTATGCATAAAATAATAAAGCTTAACTCAGGCGCTAGGACTGATAATGAATACTTGATCGTTTCTGTTAATATAAGTCATATTTTAAGAAAAATTATTTAGATAGAATTAGGTTGGATAGTTATGTTTGAAAGCGCCTTTGTTGAATTTGGTATTTTACTGGCCGTATCCGCGGTAGTTGGTTTTATCGCTATGCAACTTCGCCAACCTTTAATTGTCGCATTTATAGCGGTTGGTATTATTGTCGGGCCGGCGGTATTAGGCGTGGTATCGCTAAATGAACAGATTGATTTGCTCGCACATCTGGGGATTGCGATTCTATTGTTTGTGGTGGGCTTGAAGCTCGACCTTCATATTATCCGTACTATGGGGGTGGTCGCTTTATTCACCGGGTTAGGCCAGGTCATCTTTACTTCGGTATTTGGTTATTTAATTGCCTTGGCCTTAGGAATGTCGCCTATTGGCGCGTTGTATGTCGCCGTCGCTCTGACATTCTCTAGTACGATTATTATCGTCAAACTGCTATCAGACAAACGTGAATTAGATGCCCTGCATGGCCGTATCGCAATTGGGTTTTTGATTGTGCAAGACATTGTAGTTGTGCTGGCGATGATTGGTTTGACCGCGATGGGGCAAAATGATGGCACGACCAGTGTAGGTTTGGAGGCCTTTTGGGTACTGGTTAAAGGCATGTTTATGCTGCTAGTGGTCGCGTTACTTATGCGATATGTTATTCCTGCCTTATTAAACCGTTTAGCGCGTTCTCCTGAATTACTTATTTTGTTTGCGATTGCGTGGGCTGTAATGGGGGCCTCAGCCGGACAAATGTTAGGTTTCAGCCAGGAGGTCGGCGCTTTCTTGGCGGGCATCTCGCTCGCATCCACTCATTATCGTGAGTTAATTGGCGCGCGTTTAGTCAGTTTGCGAGATTTCTTGCTGTTGTTTTTCTTTATCAGCTTGGGTGCGAGCTTAGAAATGGAAACACTTGGCGCTCAAGTAGTTCCAGCGCTGATTTTATCGGTGTTTGTTTTAGTTGGTAATCCATTAATTGTCATGATCATTATGGGATATATGGGCTATCGAAAACGTACTGGCTTTTTAGCCGGGTTAACGGTGGCACAGATTTCCGAGTTTTCGTTAATCTTGGCCGCTTTAGGCTTTAATTTAGGTCATATCAATCAAGAGACGGTAGGCTTAATCACTCTGGTCGGCTTAATTACGATTTCGGCCTCGACCTACATGATTTTATATTCGCACCCGCTTTATGAAAAGTTAGCCCCGTTAATGGGTGTATTTGAGCGAAAAGTACCTTATCGCGAGGTCGCATTAGATCAGGAACAAATTGAGAAACCCACCGATGTAATTGTTTTTGGTTTGGGGCGTTTTGGGATGGTGATTGCCCAAAACCTTCAAAAGCAAGGAAAAACCGTATTGGGTGTGGATTTTAACCCAGATTTGGTCCGAGAAACCTCCGAACATGGTGTGCCAACGCGTTACGGCGACGCCGAAGATCCTGAGTTTATTGCTAGTTTGCCTTTGCATGAAGCTCAGTGGGTGGTGGGTACGATGCGAGATCGGCATTTAAATATGGCCTTATTTAAGTCACTCAAAGAAGATAACTTTGACGGTAAGATCGCTCTGGCCGCCACTCATCAAAAGGATGCTGATCAACTCAAATTGATGGGTGCGGATATGGTACTGGTGCCTTACCATGATGCCGCTTTAGAAGCTGTACATCGGTTATTAACAAATGGCGCACCCATTGAATTTGATAAGTCTAAGGATGGAATATGACTCGTTTAAATAAAATTTTGTTTGTGTCACAAGACCCAGCTAAAGAGCAGGCCTTGTTTGATTGGACCCTAAGCTTGGCCAAACGCCATCAAGCGAGTTTGATTTGTTTGCGCGTATTTCCAGCTGTCAGTGTTGGTTTAACCAGTTGGATCAATAATGTTTCGCCTTCTGATGTAATGACTAAACAAACGCAGTTTGGTTTAGAATCAATGCATGCTTGGTATCAGCAAGCACGTCAACAAGGGGTAGAACTAAAAACAAATGTGGCGTTTGGCAAGTTGTTTTACAAAGCCATTCAAATGGCCTTAGTTGAGCAGGTGGATTGGGTTGTTAAACAAACAGATGAAGAGGCACAAGACATCCCCAGTCGCATATTTGGTTCTCAGGATATGCATTTGTTGCGCAAGTGTCCATGCCCGATTTTACTCCACAAACGCGGCGCTAATCTCGAGTTAACCAACGTGATGGCCAGTATTGATGTCGATCTTGAGTCGGAATCCGTAACCATGAACCCGTTAAATGAAACCATACTTGGCTTAGCGCAAGACTTAGCACAAGCCGAAAAGGCACAGTTGCACGTTGCACATGCCTGGCAGGCAGAAGCGGAAAACTTAGTGCGTTATTGGAACAGTGACATGTCAGATGAGGATATGGTCAATTTTAATGAGTCGATTCGCAACCAGCATTTATCCGCGTTAGAGTATGAAATTCGTGCGCTACGCGAAACTCAGCCAGACCTAAAGGTGCATGCAGCAAAAGGTCAGGCTTCTGAGGTCATTCCAAGGCTGGTGTTGAGTCATAATGTAGACTTATTGGTGATGGGCACACTTGGGCGTGCTGGATTACCAGGCCTGGTCATTGGTAATACCGCGGAAAGCATTTTAGAGCGAGTACAATGTTCGGTTCTGGCGATTAAACCTGATGGATTTGTATCACCAGTAACGCTCTAGGATAATGACTGATAAATAAGCGGTTTAGCGCAGGTTTTGTCATAACAGGCAAGGGGGTTTGCTATAATTGCTATAAGTTAAATTTATCTTATAGGTTGCTCGTAGATGTTAGAACAAACCCTGACCCAAGTGCTGTTATTGTTGGCCGTCACAGTCTTTATCATTTTATTATTTCAGCGTTTGCAAATTCCAGCCAGCTTAGCTTACCTCGCGGTAGGTGTTTTACTTGGTGGACATACTGCGGGCCCGGTGGTAAGTGCTGAATATGTTCAAGTCATCGCACAGTTTGGTATTGTGTTTCTTCTCTTTACGATTGGTTTAAGTTTCTCAATGGCGCAAATCTATGCGTCTCGTCATACAATTTTAGGCTTAGGCACGGCTCAAGTGGTTTTAACGACTGCGGTGGTGGCGCTTATTTTGTGGATGATGGGCGTGCCCGGTATTGCAGCTTTTGTGATAGGCGCCGTCTTTGCCCAATCTTCAACCACGATCATTTCTAAACAGCTCGTTGAGCAGGGCGAAGATCAAACCCGTCATGGCCGTCTGGGTGTCACCATGTCGGTATTTCAAGACATTACCGCGGTGCCATTTGTGGTGATTATTCCGGTACTAGCGGTTGCTTCCACCCAAGCTCTGGCGATGGATTTAGGTTGGGCCATGCTGAAAGCGGTATTGGCTTTTTTGATTGTGTTTGTATTAGGGCGTTATTTATTAAAACCCTTTTTTCACATGGTGGCCCAACGTGGTTCAGCGGAACTTTTTACTTTAACCGTGCTTTTGGTGTCATTAATGGCGGCTTGGACCACTATGAGTCTAGGTTTGTCTATGGCGTTTGGTGCATTTTTAGCCGGTATGATGCTGGCCGAAACTGAATTTCGCCATCAAGTTGAGTCAACAATTCGTCCGTTTCGTGATGTTCTGCTTGGTTTATTCTTTGTCAGTATCGGTATGCTGGTTAATCCAGCCATTTTGCCGGATATATGGCTTGAAGCCTTACTGGGCGCATTAGCGCTATTAACGGTTAAACTTCTGTTGGTCACCGCCATTGTTAAGTTCTCTGGTGTCGATTTTGCCACGGCCTTGCGTACCGGTTTGTTATTAGCAGTAGGCGGTGAGTTTGGTTTTGCCTTGTTGGCGATTGGCATAGAAAATGCCATTCTAGAAGAACGCATGTCGCAAGTCGTGTTAACCGCGGTGTTATTCTCAATGATTATTGCGCCGTTTTTGATTCGTTATAATCAAAAAATTGCCAGTTGGTTTAAACCCAAACCCGATCAAGGCGTGAGCAACGAGATCACCATAGAACAGAGCGCACCGGATAATCAAACCAATCACGTTATTATTGCCGGATATGGCCGCATAGGGCAGATTGTCGGACACATGCTAGAAAAAGAGAGTGTGCCTTATGTGGCGCTTGATATGGACTCAGGCCGTGTCAAAGAAGCACGTTTAGGTGGCGAGCCGGTTTATTATGGTGATTCATCCGATTTGGCGGTGCTTGAAAGTGTCGGCTTAATGCAGGCTAAATTGGTACTTATTTGCCATGACGATTTACCTTCTACCTTAAAAACGCTCAAGCTTGTGCGCCAGACCAGCCCAACTATTCCGATCTTAGTTAGAACTCGTGACGAAATGCACGTTGATGAGCTGCAAAAAGCGGGGGCGACCGAAGTCATTCCTGAAACCTTTGAAGCGGGTTTAATGTTGGGTTCTCATGCCATGTTGGCGTTGAAAATGCCTTTGGCTAAGGTGGCAAGAACCTTGCAAGATAACCGAGTCAGCCGTTATCAAATGATGCGTGAATTGTTCAGAAGCACGGTTGAAATCAACGACTGTCGAAATTTGCCGGAGTTTTTACATTCCATCGCTTTGACCGAAGGCAGCTCAGCGATTGGTCAGACGCTTGCAGAATTGGATTTAGAAGCGGACGCTGTAGTCTTAAATGCACTGGTTCGAGAAGGCGAGCGTAATTTAACACCCGATCCAGAAACACGTTTGCAGCGTGATGATGTATTGGTGTTGTTTGGCGCGACTGAAAACTTGAGACGCGCTGAAAGCCGCATGACCAACTATTGTGCAATTAACTAGCGTTAAGCACCAGGCCTGGTATTAAGGAATCAAATGATGTTACAAATTAAAGCCAAAACGAGGAGTATTACTTGAGTTGGCCAAGTTTTTGGTTAAAAGCCGATTGGCGCAGTCGCCTGTTAACACCTTTATCTCAAATGGTATGTTGGTGGGCGCGTCGTCGACTGGAGCGTTTTCGCCAGACTCGCCCTCAATCACCAGGCCTGGTGATCGTAGTGGGGAATGTTGTCGTCGGTGGTTCGGGTAAAACCCCGTTTATTCAATGGTTGGGTCATCAACTTAAGGCGCGGGGTTTGTCTTATGGTGTGATCAGTCGCGGCTACGGTGGTCAAGCCAAAGCCTGGCCGCAAATTGTCACGCCAGATTCGCCGCCAGGCCTGGTAGGCGACGAACCGGTATTAATTGCACAAAGTTTAGACTGTCCGGTGGTGGTGTCACCTAAGCGAGCCGAAGCACTGGATTTAATGTTAAGTCGGTTCGATGTGGATGTTGTCATCAGTGACGACGGCTTACAACATTATGCGCTCGCGCGTGATATTGAGCTGGTGTTATTGGATTCTGCGCGCGCAAATAATGGCTTGGGCAATGGTTTATGTCTGCCAGCCGGGCCTTTGCGTGAACCCGCTAAGCGTTTAAATGAAGTAGATTTTGTGGTGTTTAATGGTGATCAACCAAGCTGGTTTGAATTTAGTCCGCCAGCCATTGGCCAAATGCAACTTAAACCAGATTATTTTTATGCGCTTAACCAACCAGGTAAACGTTTTGATATCCATAAATTTGCAGGTCAGGCGGTTTATGCTATGGCTGGAATTGGCAATCCCGCGCGTTTTTATGAAACCTTGCAAGTTTTGGGGGTGAAGGTTGAGCCACTTAATTTTAGTGATCACCATGCTTATCGGTTAGAAGACTTTAAATCGCTAGACCCTCAAAAACCCGTGCTTATGACAGTGAAAGATGCGGTAAAATGTCAAAAATTTGCCGCAGACAATTGGTGGGCGCTAGAAGTCGAACCTGAGTGTTCCGACCCATTTGCACAAAATTTATTAAATCATATAAGTCGCCACCCTAAACTTAAACATAAGGCCAGCACATGACGTTAAACCCAAACTTATTGGATATTTTGGTTTGTCCTATTAGCAAAACCAAGCTAGTGTATGACAAGTCTAAGCAAGAGTTGATTTCGACCGCGGCTAATTTAGCTTTTCCGGTACGTGATGGTATTCCGGTGATGCTTGAAGAAGAAGCGCGTCAGATTACGCCAGATGAGGCTGAACATTACCGTAAGTTAAAATCTTAATCTGGTTTTGTTGCATATTCCAACTTGTTTATCCCTATTTACCTAAAGGCTTTGCTATGTCTTTTAATGTGATCATTCCCGCGCGTTTTGCATCCAGTCGTTTGCAAGGCAAACCCTTGATGGATATTCACGGCCATCCGATGATTTATTGGACTTGGCAACAAGCTCGTAAGTCTGGTGCACAACGTGTGGTGATTGCAACCGAATCCGAGCAGGTAAAAACCGTATGCGAAGCCTTTGGTGCAGAGGTGTGTTTGACCAGCGAACACCATCAATCTGGCACTGAACGTATTGCGGAAGTGATTGATCAGCTGTGTTTATTGGATAACGAAATTATCGTTAACCTGCAGGGCGATGAGCCGATGTTGCCGGAAGACTTGATCCATCAGATCGCGCAAGCTTTAGAAGGCCGTCATGATGTGTTTATGGCGACGCTGTGCGAACCGATTGAGGATTTAGATACCTTGTTCAGTCCTCATGCGGTCAAGGTGAGCCGTGATGCGCAGAATTTTGCGATCAATTTCAGTCGTGCCCCTTTACCTTGGGCGCGAGACGAATTTGCGAATGAACCCAAGGTTTTACCGACTAATTGGCATTATAAACGCCACATTGGTTTGTATGCCTATCGCGCCGGGTTTGTGAAACGTTATGTGGCTTGGCCAGAATGCGATTTGGAGCAGGTCGAAAAGTTAGAACAACTGCGTGTTTTGTGGCATGGCGAAAAAATATTAGTAGAAGATGCCTTATGTGATGCTGGTGTCGGGGTCGATACCCAAGCGCAACTGGATAAAGTACGTCTGTTGATGAAACCCGTAAAACCATAATGAGAATGAATGTTTAAATATCTTACCTTAATTGGCGTTGTTATTTTTTTAGGCTGGTTATTACAGCGTCAGTGGCGTTTAAAAAAGATGCAGTGGAAAGGAGAGCGAGTTCCCGAGCAAAAAGGCTTGCGCCCGATTACCTTGTTGAGCTTGGTGATGGTAGTGTTGTATGGTGGTTATATGCTTTGGTATCTAATTAATCAAATGCTGCAAACGGTGACATGAGCCAATCTGAAAAAATAAAACTTGAGCATGATGCGGCTAAGCTTTTTATGCGATTGTACGAAGCTAAATTCGGCATAAAAATGCGTCATATTTTGCACAATGAACCGCGCAAGCCGGATGTAACCTGTTATTTTGACCATCAAAAACTTGACCTAGAAATTGCGCATCTATATGGCAGTGAGGCTGAAGCCATGCATTTATTAGGTCGCGAACTAAAACACGAAACCCGCCAAGCTTTAATTAACCTTATCCAAACCCCACCAGATCATCGCTTACTTGAAGCCCTAAATCTGTTGCTCAAAAATAAGGGCGACAAACGTTATCATTCTGAACAAACTTGGCTCGTCATTCGTAATGCTAATCCGCTTTGGACACGTGAAGATTTTGAACGTAATTTGCATCTAGTGAGTTTGCCGGATTCTCATCCGTTTGAACAGATTTGGTTGTTAGGGGATATGCTAGGTGAGACGGGGATCTTAAAACTCTATCCCTAAATTATCTGAATTAGCCAAGCTGTGGTTTTTTATAACCACAACCAAAAAAGCCGACATGAAAAGTCGGCTTTTTTATCAATCGCGCAAGTTATTATTTTCCGCGGTAGGTAATGCGACCTTTAGTTAAGTCGTAAGGTGTGAGTTCAACCTTAACCTTATCGCCCGCTAAAATGCGGATATAGTTCTTACGCATGCGACCCGAAATGTGAGCCAGAATTTCATGTCCATTTTCGAGTTGTACTTTGAACATAGTGTTTGGCAAGGTTTCTAGAACCGTACCTTCAAATTCGATTACGTCTTGTTTTGCCATAAGTCCTTTCTAGGAATTGCCCTTGGATTAAAATTGTTGCGGATTATACCATGTTTTGAATAGGAAAATTTAAAAAATAGTGAAACTGATCTAAGGGGTTAGGTAGGTTTGGCGAATATCTTTTATCAGGGATTCAAATTCGGCGGGGCAGGAAGTGGGGTGCATTAACCAGTCAAACAAAGTCTGGTCATCTTGCTCGAGCAATTGTGTAAATTGGTTGATGAGAGCCGGGTTATCTTGCTGAATTAACACCTTGTCAATATAAGCATTCAGCAACAGTTCAGCTTCCAAATTCCCGCGTCGAGCCGCGAGCCGAATTGGATTTAACCAGGCCTTGTGCTTACTCATAATGATTTTTTAAGTATCATATGTTTGATTTCAGAGATGGCTTTACTCGGATCTAAGCCTTTCGGACAGCTGCTGGTGCAGTTTTGAATATTTCGACAGCGGAAAGTTTTGTAGGGGTCATCCAAACTTTCTAAACGTAATTCGGTGTGTTGATCACGGCTGTCTTTTAAAAATCGACTCGCAGCCAATAAGGCGGCTGGGCCTAAAAACTTATCTGGGTTCCACCAAAAAGAGGGGCAACTGGTGGTGCAACAGCCACATAAAATGCATTCGTAACTCCCGTCCAGTTGATCGCGTTCTGCGGGGCTTTGCAAATGTTCATGATCTAGGTCTTTAATCGGCGCTTCAAGGGCAGGATCAACTGCGTGATAGTGTTGGTAAAAAGTGTCCATATCAATCACCAAGTCACGAATCACGGGTAAACCGGGTAGTGGGCGGATGGTAATGGGTTGGCTGAGTTCGGATAAACGGGTGATGCAACTTAAACGGTTTTGGCCATTTACATTCATGCCATCCGAACCGCACACACCTTCACGGCAAGAGCTGCGAAAGGTAAGAGTCGGATCTTGCTCTTTGAGTTTTTGCAAAGCTTCGAGCAACATCATATCGTCGCTAAATTCAGCTGAATTTAATTCGAACGTTTGAGTATAGGGCACAGAATCGGTTTCTGGATTAAAACGGTAAATGATAAATTTCATAATGGATTCCTGGCGTTTAATAAACGCGGGCTTTAGGTTCAAAACTCTCAACGCTGAGCGGTTTGAGTTGCACCGGTTTGTAATCTAACTGATGGGCGCCTGCAAAATACAAACTGTGTTTTAACCAGGCCTGGTCGTCACGCTCCGGAAAGTCAATACGAGAATGCGCCCCACGACTTTCTTCGCGGGCTAAGGCGCTGTGTAGGGTGGCATAACCAATCGCGAGTAAATTATCTAGCTCAAATGCCTGCAGACGTTCGGTATTAAAGACATTGGATCGATCCTGTAATCCTACCTGGCTTAATCGCTGACTTAAGGCATCGAGTTTTGGTAAGGCTTGTTGCATCGTATCGCGATCACGAAACACGCCGCAATGCTGTTCCATGATTTGTTGCAGATCTTGTTTGATTTGGCGAATTGAATCCTTAGGGCTTGCTGAATCACTATTGGTTTCTGGATTCTGCCATTTTTGAATGCGTTGCTCAACCTGGGTCAAATCTAACGCGGGATCAAAGCGTTCGGCCGATTTGGTTTTTAAACTTTGATTTAAATGTCGCGCCGCTTCACGGCCAAATACCACTAGGTCTAATAAAGAATTACCCCCTAAGCGGTTCGCACCATGTACTGATACACAAGCGGCTTCGCCAATCGCGTATAAACCTGGCACCACCTTTATTTGACCGTTTTGTTTCGTGATAACTTGCCCGTGTAAATTGGTCGGAATACCGCCCATCATATAGTGGCAAGTTGGGTGAATCGGGATCGGGTGTTCAATTGGGTCTTTACCGACAAAGGTTAAGCAAAGATCACGAATGCCGGGTAGGCGTTTTTTGATGATGTCCGTGTCAAGATGGGTTAAGTCCAGTTGAATATAATCTTTGTTTGGGCCACAACCGCGACCTTCACGAATTTCAATGGCTATCGCGCGCGCCACTACATCACGTGAAGCTAGGTCTTTTACTTTGGGCGCATAGCGCTCCATAAAGGCTTCGCCTTGCGAATTACGTAGCAGACCACCTTCACCACGCGCGCCTTCGGACATTAACATGCCTTTGCCCGCGATGCCGGTAGGGTGGAATTGCCAGAATTCCATATCCATTAAAGGCAAACCGGCACGTAAAATCATGCCTAAACCGTCACCGGTATTGATGGTGGCATTAGTATTGGTTCGATAAACCTGGCCGGCACCGCCAGTGGCGATCAGAATATGATGCGCTCGCATTAAACGATATTCGCCGGTTTGAATATCTAAACACATCACCCCGGCGATTTGACCGTCTTGGTCTTTAATTAAATCAAGTGCATAGTGCTCAGAAAAAATGCTAGTGCCAGCTTTGAGGTTTTGCTGGTAAAGCGTATGCAAAATCGCATGGCCGGTTCGGTCAGCGGCGGCGCAAGTGCGAGTGGCTTGAGATTGGCCGAACTCTTGGCTTTGTCCACCAAATGGGCGTTGATAAATTTTGCCAGAATCCAAACGGGAAAAGGGCACGCCAAAATGTTCAAGTTCGCGCACAATTTCACTGGCTTCACGACACATAAATTCAATCGCATCCTGGTCGCCTAAATAATCACTGCCTTTAATCGTGTCAAACATATGCCAATGCCAATTATCAGCCGATACATTGCCTAAAGCGGCATTAATGCCACCTTGAGCCGCTACAGTATGGGAACGTGTGGGAAAGACTTTGGAGATGACGGCGACCTGGTGTTTGGATTCGGCCAGTTCTAATGCAGCACGCAATCCTGCCCCACCAGCGCCGATGATAATGGCATCAAAATGAAAATCATCTGTTTGTAAACTGGTGTTCATAAGTGTGCTCCGATTAGTTGTGTGGTTAACCAGGCTAAATTGGCGATCACAAATAACCAAACCAACGCCATACTAAACAACAAGCCCATTAAATAACGTCTGGGCGCATAGTCGATTAACACATCACGCAGTCCAACCCAAGCGTGGATTAAGCCTAAAGCGATCGCCACTAGGCCTGGTATAAAAACCGCAGGTGAACTCAGCAAAGCCGTTAATTGATTAAATGATTGAATGGGTTGGTTCAAACTAAGCCAAGCAATATAAGGGAAAAATAAGGCAAGATAAAACCCACTCAGCATTTGCCAGACATAAGCACGTTGACCACTTAATAATTTCATAACCAAATCCTCGCCAAAATCAGTAGGGCACCGAGCCCCCAAAATATGAAACTGCCGAGGGCGGCTTGGTGTGTTCTTAAGGCGGTTTTAATTCGGCTATTTAGGCAAAATTCAATCAGTAAATGTCGAACTCCAGCTAACCAATGAAACCAAAGTGCGAGCCAGAATAAACTCAAAAATATCTGACCGCCAATACTCGACAACCAGGCCTGGTGCTTTGTAAAGTCATCTGGCACAAATAGCATTTGATTAAGAACAAATAGCCAAATAAATAAAGTGAGGATTAAAACCACGCCACTGATGCGATGGCTGATAGAAACGAGGGCGTTGAGCGGAAAGTGGAAGTGCCACAAACTTAAGTTAACTGGCCGTTTATCGGTGCGCGGTATCATGAGCCTCCTTAACGAAATGCTTGTCGCGGTTTGTGTTTGAATCTTATTCCATGACACACGCTAAAGCAAATGCAAAGCCGATTAAGCTCAAATGGATTGCAGCTTCCACGGAAAAGGATCCGCGGGTAGAGCCGTTTGGCGTTGAATAATGGCTTCAAACTCTTCTCGTGGCAGGGTAGTGGCGCCCAAGCTTTTAAGATGATCGGTTTCCATTTGGCAATCAATCATCGGCCAGTTCCAAGCTTTAAGTTGCTGACATAACGCCACCAGCGCCACTTTGGAGGCGTCCGACATTAAAGCGAACATAGATTCACCAAAAAACATTTGACCCACGCTTAAACCATATAAGCCGCCGACCAGTTGTTCTTCATGCCAAACTTCAACCGAATGTGCGTTTCCGGTTTGATGAAGTTGCACTAAGGCTTGTTGCATATCTTGGCGAATCCAAGTGCCGTCTTGACCAGGCCTGGTGGTGGTTGCGCAGGCTTTTACAACGTCTAAAAAAGCTTGATCAAAGCTCACCATAAATTTTTCAGAGTTAAGGGTTTTGCGCAGGCTTTTGCTGATTTTAATTTGATCGGTAAACAGCACCGCGCGCGGGTTCGGCGTCCACCAAGTAATAGGTTCGTCGTCGCCCGACCAAGGGAAGATGCCTAACGCATAACTTTTAAGCATCCATTCTGGTGTTAAAGCTTCGACGCCAACCGCCAGTAAACCATCCGGTTCATCTAAGGCTAAATGCGTGGGCGGAAAATGCGGCGGTAACGAGTCATCAATCCAGATAGGTAGGTAGTCGGGGTAACATCTCATAGTCTGCGTTAGATTCTCATTCAGTTAATCAGTTTGTTTAAATAGCATCTTAAGGTTTTTAAGTCTGGCATTAACTGTGCATTATATTTAAAATAGCTTGCTTGTTTCGCTATGTTTAACGAGCCCCTCAACCTTTATGCGCATTCTATGAATCAATTCGTCCACCTGCATGTTCACTCAGAATACTCTGTGGTGGATAGTCTTCTCCATATTAAGCCGTTGGTTGCGCAAGCGAAACACTTTCAGCAACCGGCACTAGCCTTGACGGATCAAGGTAATATGTTTGCCTTGGTTAAGTTCTACAATGCGGCACGCAGTGCCGGGATTAAACCCATTCTGGGCGCTGATTTATTGGTTGAACAAGCCGAAGGCGAGGTGTTTCGGATTACGGTCTTGTGTCAAAATCAGCAGGGTTATTTAAACCTTTCTAAGTTAATTTCTAAAAGCTATTTATCCAATCAAAAAATTTGGAACTTACAGCAAGTACCGCTTGTTGAGCAGGCCTGGTTGTCGGAACACAATGCCGGTTTAATTGTTTTATCTGGCGCACGTCAAGGCGATGTTGGGTTGGCGATTTTGGCCGAAAAACCCAACTTAGTCGCCAAACGTGTTCAGTGGTGGCAGACCCATTTTGCAGATCGCTATTATTTAGAACTGGTTCGTACCAATCGCGAGAACGAAGAACGTTACATTCAAGCCGCATTAGAGGTGGCGGAACGTTACGACTTGCCGGTGGTCGCAACCAACGATGTGCGTTTTATGCAAGCGGACGATTTTGAAGCCCATGAAGTGCGTTGTTGCATCAACGGTGGTTATGTTTTAGATGACCCTAATCGCCCTAAACCTTATTCAGAAGAACAATATTACCGCTCAACTGAAGACATGCTGGCCTTGTTTGAAGATATTCCAGAAGCGATTCAAAACACGCTGGAGATTGCTAAACGCTGTAATTTAGAGCTGACGCTAGACGAATATTTCCTGCCCAACTTTCCGATCCCGCAAGGCATGACGATTGATGAGTTTTTTGATCAAGAGTGTCGTAAAGGTTTGGATGAGCGTTTAGCCTTTTTGTTTGGCCATTTAAGTGCCGAACAGCAGGCTGACAAAAAACAAGAATATGTGGCGCGCCTTGAGTTTGAGCTCAAAACTATTTTACAAATGGGGTTCCCTGGTTATTTCTTAATCGTTGCCGACTTTATTCAATGGGCTAAAAACCAAGCGATTCCGGTAGGACCAGGACGAGGTTCAGGGGCGGGTTCGTTAGTGGCTTATTCGCTTAAAATTACCGACCTGGATCCGATTGAGTACGACTTGCTTTTCGAACGTTTCTTAAACCCCGAACGTGTTTCGATGCCTGACTTTGACGTCGACTTCTGTATGGAGCGACGTGATGAAGTGATTGATTATGTCTCCCAGCATTATGGTCGAGACCATGTATCGCAAATTATTACCTACGGCACCATGGCGGCAAAAGCGGTGGTGCGGGATGTAGGGCGTGTATTGGGTAACGCTTACGGTATGGTAGATGGCGTTGCTAAACTGATTCCTAATGAGCTGGGTATCAAGCTGGGCGATGCACTTGAAAAAGAAGAAGAACTAAAAACACGCTATAACGAAGACGAAGATGTAAAAACCCTGCTTGATTTAGGTTTAAAGCTGGAAGGCACGGTACGAAATGTCGGTAAACACGCCGGTGGTGTGGTAATTGGTCCACGACCACTGGATGAGTTTTGCCCGCTTTATTCAGAAGCCGATGGCCGCAGTGTGGTCACACAACTCGATAAAAACGACGTTGAAACCATCGGTTTAGTGAAATTTGACTTCTTAGGTTTGCGTACCTTAACGATTATTGATTGGGCACTGCAAGCGATTAACGAAGGCAAGCAGCCTGGTGATGAAGGTTTTGTCGACATTGCGCGTATTCCATTGGATGATCCGAAGGTGTTTGAGCTGATTAAAACCGGCCGTACTACCGGCGTTTTCCAGCTCGAATCCAGCGGTATGCAGGACCTAATTCGCCGTCTAAGACCCGATTGTTTTGAAGATATTATCGCTTTAGTCGCTTTGTTCCGCCCCGGCCCGTTAGAGTCAGGCATGGTGGATAACTTTATTGCGCGTAAACACGGCAAAGAGGCGGTGTCTTATCCTGATGCGCAATATCAGCATGAGTGTTTAAAAGAAACTTTAGAACCCACCTACGGCATTATCTTGTACCAAGAGCAGGTTATGCAGATTGCCCAAGTTATGTCAGGTTATACCCTAGGTCAAGCCGATATGCTTCGTCGTGCGATGGGTAAGAAAAAGCCCGAAGAAATGGCAAAGCAACGTGCCGGATTTGCCGAAGGTGCAGCCAATAATAATATTGACGCCGATTTGGCGATGAAAATTTTCGACCTGGTGGAAAAATTCGCCGGCTACGGTTTTAACAAATCACACTCGGCGGCTTATGCGCTGGTTTCTTATCAATCGGCCTGGTTAAAAACCCATTATCCGGCACACTTTATGGCCGCACAAATTTCATCCGACATGGATAACACCGAAAAAGTCGTGCATATGATTAATGAGTGTTACGCGATGAATTTGAATCTGGTGTCGCCGGATATTAATCAATGCCAAATCAAATTCAAAGCCAGCTCGACCGACACGATTTTATATGGTTTGGGCGCGATAAAAGGCGTGGGCGAAGCGGCCTTAGTGGGGGTGATCCAAGATCGCACTGAAAACGGGCCGTTTAAAGATTTGTTTGACTTTACGGCGCGCGCGGGCAAAAAAATTAACCGGCGTTTAATTGAAGCGTTGATTCGTGCTGGCGCATTGGATTGTTTGCACCCCAATCGCCAAGCCATGTTATCGAGTGTGACCTTGGCTTTGCATCAAGCTGAACAACAACAAAAGAACGCCGACTCTGGTCAAGAAGATTTATTTGGCGCACTCAGTTCAGATGAACCAGATTTAACTCCAGCCGCCAGCTTAGTGGATGTGCCAGAGATGATTGAGCGACATAAGTTAAAAGGCGAAAAAGAGACCTTAGGTTTGTATTTGAGCGGTCACCCGATTGAAGCTTATCGACAAGAGTTGACGCATTATGTGTCGCAAAACCTGTCTAAACTCACCCCAAATAAATACGATAAACGCTGGGTAGCAGGCCTGGTGGTAGGGGTGCGTGCCAAAAATACGCGCAGTGGCGAGAAAATGGGGTTTGTGACTTTAGATGACCGAACTGCACGTCTAGAAGCCGTGTTGCGTCCGGCTGTATTTAGTAGTGCGAAAGACATAATTGAACCCGATGTTGTATTATTAATGTATGGTACGGTAGCCGAAGATAGCTTTAATGGCGGGATTAAACTGGATGCCGAGCAGGTGGTCGCTCTATCAGAAATGCGCATTAAAGAAGCACGTGCCTTAAAACTCTATGCAGAATCGACTAGAATGAGTGAAGCGGCCTTGCAAGAGCTTTTGGCTATGGTGATGCCCTATAAATCTGAAACCGGCTTGCCATTGGTGCTGGAATATCAAAATCGACAAGCTAAAGCACAACTCAAGTCAAACTGGTTTCTTCGTCCAGAAGACGATTTAATTGAAGCTTTAAACGCATTAGAGTGGCAGCCGGAAGTGGTGATGAAATGACGCATAAATTAAAGTGGAAATACCTCAGCTTTATTTTTGGCTTTATTCTAATCAGTGTGCTGGTGCAGACCATTAATGCCAATATTAAACATCAAAACCAACTGGCTGCTCAGGTGCAGAGCTTGGGTGCAGATGCGCACTTATATTTTGATGACTTGATCGAAGGGCTGCGCGACAAATATCTAACCCTGTCACTACATTATGCTTATGAACCACAAATGACGTCCTTTATGCAAACGCGTAACCATGACGCTTTGTTAAGTTATGTGCAAGCGGATTATGAACGTATGCGTTCGATGGAACCTAACTTGCATATCATGCACTTTATTGCGCCAGATAATCACTCAATCTTAAGATTACACCAGCCAGAACTTTACGATGACGACTTAACAGAAATTCGTCCTATTGTACGTGAAGTGAATACTGCAAAAACCGCATTGCAAGGATTTGAAGTGGGTAAGAACGGCATTACCTATCGCATTACCACGCCTTTGTTTAATCAAAATCAAGACTATCTGGGAATATTAGAGTTTGGTGTTCGGCCCAACTATTTTGTAGAAAAATTGGTGGAGCGATTTGAGGTTGAATCCATGATCTTGGTGGAATCCAGTTCCTTGGGTCAACTGCAAACCGATTATGGCTTTGAGCATCTTAATGGCTTTTCTATTATCCAACAAACGCCTTTATTTGAAGAGTTAGCAAGTCAGATTAATTTAAAGCGTCAATCACAGTTATTAACTTCAGAAGGCCGCACTTACTTGGTGTTAACAAGTTTGGACCAGCCTAATCATCAAGGCGATGTCATATCCAAAGTGGTCATTGCCACCGATATTACCGATATACAAAACTTAAATCAGCGTTCATTGGTGGCGGAAGCGGTGCTTAATTTGCTGGTGTTATTGTTTTTATGGGTGGTTATTTATGTGATATTCAGTCGCTACACCTTTGCGTTAGAAAACTCTTATCACACGATTCAAGCCTTGCACTTAAAAAGTCATCAATTACGCACTCAGGCTAATACAGACGAGCTCACTGGCTTGTATAACCGACGGTTTTTCAATGAGTCGTTACAGAAGCTTTTAGATTACGGTCAAACAGGCACTTTATTGTTTTTTGATATTGATCATTTTAAACAACTTAACGATGCGCATGGTCATCAAGCGGGTGACAAAGTATTAGTTGAGCTTGCTCAAATGTTGACCAGCTTTTTCCGCCAGGATGACTTAATTGTTCGGTGGGGCGGTGAAGAATTTGCCGTGTTTATCAATAATATGACGCAAGATGAAGCCTATCAAAAAGCCGAGCGTTTCCGTCAGTTTATTGAAACTTCTAGCAATAGTCATCAACCTTATTTGTTTACCATTAGTGGTGGTGTTGCCGCCATTGATTCAAAAGAGGCATTAGATGAGGCTTTTAAACTGGCTGATGAACGTTTGTATCAGGCAAAAGAAAAAGGTCGAAATCAAATAATTGGTCCATTTAATAAAACAACCAGGCCTGGTGATCAAGAAGTTTAAGACCGATACGTGCCAAAACGCGTTAGAATACGCCCAATTTTGCAGTAATAACCTAATTATGTATTTTGCAATGCTCTCAGCATTGATCAAATATTCCTAATTTTCGATTTTTTAGAATGAGTGACTGGAGGTGGAGATGTCTAACAATATTGAATCAATCCTAACCGAGAGCCGTGTGTTTGAGCCCTCAGAAATGATAAAAAGCCAAGCCGGCATCAATAAAGAAGTTTTGGATGCGATGTATGCGAAAGCAGATAAGGATCACGTAGGGTTTTGGTCGGATTTAGCCCGTGAGAAATTAAGCTGGTCTAAGCCATTCACTAAAGCGTTGGATGATTCAAAAGCGCCACTTTTTCGTTGGTTTAGTGATGGTGAACTGAATGTCTCCTATAACTGTATTGACCGTCACCTCGAAACCAAAAGTGATAAGTTAGCGATTATTTTTGAAGGCGATCAGGGTGATGTACATCATTATACTTATCAAGAATTACACGATGAAGTGGCTCGTTTTGCAAACGCCTTAACTGCAAAAGGTATTAAAAAAGGCGATCGTGTCATTATCTACATGCCGATGATTCCACAAGCCGTATTTGCAATGCAAGCCTGTGCGCGTATTGGTGCTATTCACTCGATCGTATTTGGCGGCTTCTCGGCGGAAGCCTTAAGAGATCGCGTTGAAAATGCGGGTGCCAAAATGGTCATCACCACCGATGGCGGTTTACGTGGTGGCAAATCTGTACCATTAAAAGCCTCGGTCGATGAAGCGCTGGCAAAAGGTTGTGAGACGGTTAAAAACGTGATTGTCTATCAGCGTACTAAGCAAGAAGTTAACATGAAAGAAGGGCGTGATATTTGGTGGCATGAAGCCGAAGCTGGCATGAGTAATTATCATGATCCAGTGATGGTTAACGCCGATCACCCATTGTTTTTACTTTACACATCGGGTTCTACAGGCACACCAAAAGGTATTCAGCATAGCTCAGGTGGTTATCTGTTAAATGCGATGCTAACCAACGAATGGATGTTTGACTTAAAAGACAGTGATGTTTTCTGGTGTACCGCTGATGTGGGCTGGATTACTGGTCACAGTTATGTCGCTTACGGTCCATTGGCGATGGGGCAAACTATCTTGATGTTTGAAGGTGTGCCGACCTACCCAGATGCCGGTCGTTTCTGGCAAATCTGTCAGGATCATGGTGTCACCGTATTCTATACCGCGCCAACCGCCATTCGTGCCTTGATGAAGTTCGGTAAAGAAATTCCAGCCAAGTATGACCTATCAAAACTAAGAATTTTGGGCACCGTTGGTGAACCCATTAACCCAGAAGCCTGGATGTGGTATCACGAAGTGATTGGCCGTGGCGAATGTCCGATTATTGATACCTGGTGGCAGACGGAAACGGGGGCTCACATGATTGCACCTTTCCCGGGTGTTACGCCATTAAAACCAGGTTCTTGCACACGCCCATTACCTGGTATTGATGCCGCTGTCGTGGATGAAGAAGGCAATGAGATTGGCAATAACTCGGGTGGGTATTTAGTGATTCGTAAGCCTTGGCCATCTATGCTGCAAACTGTTTGGGGAGATGATCAGCGTTATATCGATACCTATTATGCCAAGTTCAATAACAAATATTATGTAGTGGGCGACAGTGCTCATAAAGACGAAGATGGCTATATCTGGATTCTTGGTCGTATTGATGATGTATTGAATGTATCCGGTCACCGTTTAGGCACAATGGAGATTGAATCGGCCTTAGTGGCGCATCCAAAAGTTGCAGAAGCCGCCGTGGTTGGTAAACCGCATGATGTAAAAGGTGAATCAGTATTTGCATTTGTGGTACTAAACCAAGACTTGCCTGAAGGTGCAGAGCGCGATGCCATGGTGACTGAGTTGCGTAATTGGGTGGCCAAAGAAATTGGTCCGATTGCGAAGCCAGATGATATTCGTTTTGGTACCAATTTGCCCAAAACACGTTCGGGTAAAATTATGCGTCGTTTACTTCGTACTTTAGCGAAAGGTGAAGAAATTACACAAGACACGTCGACTTTGGAAGACCCAGGTATCTTGAAGCAATTTCAGCAAAAGTAAAAAGTGAACAAATTGTCACATTGAGTGCACAATTTGACCTGTTTTTGGGCTTGAACAAAAAATTTCTGGTCAAATTGTGCATTTTTTTGTTGCGAATGAGTGTCAAAAAAAATCATAATACGATGCGAGGTCGGCTC
This sequence comes from Thiomicrospira sp., assembly GCF_036568485.1. GTDB lineage: Bacteria > Pseudomonadota > Gammaproteobacteria > Thiomicrospirales > Thiomicrospiraceae > Thiomicrospira. The sequence continues at coordinate 30,877 of NZ_DATCSL010000008.1, read as the reverse complement.
TAGCTCTGGCTTCAAGAGGAAGAGTTGAATTTATATCAATTAGGAGAGTTTTAACTATGGATAAAACGACGAATATCGCGGGAGGCAGCTATGAATAATAGTAAAGTAAAATTTGCTGCCATTCTATTGGCGATCTACACCGTGCTTTATTTTGGCGTGGCGTTGATGACATCGGCTACGTTTAAAGATGTGGCGGCTTTGGAATTAATTGGTTTGCCATTGGCTGTTTGGGGTGGTTTGCTTATTATCATCTCAGGCGTGGTCATTACTGGGCTTTATCTTAAAAAATCAGAAGAATTAGAAGAAGGAGCTAACTAGTATGGAAAATATTGTAGCTCTAGGAGTCGTGATATTCGGCATCCTTTTATCGTTATATATCAGTTACTATCATCGCCGTTCTACGGCTAGAACGGCCGACTTTTATGTTGCTGGTGGTGGTATTTCTCCACGCGTTAACGGTATGGCCATGTTTGGTGACTATGCCAGTGCCGCGAGTTTCTTAGGGGTTGCGGGTGCCGTTGCCTTGATGGGTGTTGACGGTTGGTGGCTTGCACTAGGTTTCTTTGCAGCCTGGATCGTTGTTTTGTTGGTGATTGCTGGCCCATTAAAAAATGTGGGTAAGTTTACAGTAGCCGACGTTTTGAACTCTCGTTACCAAGGCAGTGAACGTGGCATTCGTATGGTTGCTATGATCTCAACCTTAGTGCTGTGTGTTATGTATTTGGTACCTCAAATTGTGGGCGCAGGTTTGTTATTCGGTCTATTGCTAGATTGGGAATATACGCCAACAGTTATCGTGACTGGTTCATTGATGGCGATTTTCGTTATCATGGGTGGCATGAAGGGCACTAGCTATAACCAAGCTGTTCAGGGTGCGATTTTGTTTGGTGCGTTAATTTTCTTGCTTATTTTCGGTATTGTACATTTCTTCGGTGGAAATCCTGTTGGTATGGTTATCGAAGGTAAGGATATGGTTCCGCCAGTTTTAGCTGCGGCTAATGCTGATGCTGTTACTGCAATTGCAGGTATGACAAATGCTGAAAGTGCGGTTGCGATTGAAACGGTACGTGGCATGATGTCAGAAGCACCAACAGCTATCACACCAGGTGTTCAGTTACGTAGCTTGATGGATAATGCCAGTTTGGTTTTAGCCTTATTTTTGGGTGTACTAGGTTTACCACACATTTTGATTCGCTTTTATACCGTATCTAACGCAAAAGATGCGCGTAAATCAGCTCAGTTCACGATCTGGGGTCTGGCTATCTTTTACGGAAGTGTATTCTTCGTTGGTTTGATTGCGATGTATGCTTTGTACCCAACTTTGGTTGAATTGATTGCTAGTGGTCAGCGTGGTGTTGCAACTAACATGACGATGCCAATGCTAGGTGAAATGATGGGTGGTCAATTGCTAATGGGTGTGATTGCAGCCGGTGCAATGGCTGCGATGTTAAGTACCTCTGCGGGCTTATTAATCTCAGCCACGACTAGTTTGTCTCATGACTTGTTTAAAGGTGTAATTCACCCTAACTCAACCGATGAACAGCAAGTTCGTTTTGCAAAAGCTGGCGCAGCGGTTTTAGCGGTTATCGCGATTCTGATGTCACTTTGGTTGAAAGAACAAAACGTAGCCATGTTAGTGGCAATGTGTTTTGGTATTGCGGCTAGTACATTTGCACCAGCGCTTGTATTTGCAGTTTGGTGGAAACGTATGACAAGCCAAGCCGTTATTTGGGGTATGGCTGCAGGTCTTGTATCATCTTTACTGTTTACCTTCGCTAAGTTCTTTGGTGAAGCGTCAATGTTAGGTTTAGATGTACTGGTTAACCCAGCGCTTTACTCTGTACCATTTGCGGTATTGGTGACGATTGTTGTTAGTTATCTAACAAGCGATCGTGGTAATACTGACGAGTTTATGGCTCAAGCCCATGGTAAATAAATTTCTTACTAAAGGAATTTAAACCATAATAAAGAGGGAGCTTCGGCTCCCTTTTTTATTCGTTTTTTTGAGGTTTCTATGTCTATTGTTGAACAAGTTAACTTTCTAACAAACATTCATCCGTTTGAGTGTTTAGATAGCGACTATTTAAATGAAGCGGCCGCTGCCTTAGATGTAGTGTATTTCCCGTTGGGTAACAAGATACCTTTAGATTCAACGGAAAATGCATTTATCTATATTGTAATTAAAGGGCGTGTCTCAGAGTGTCTGGGGGAAGATGGAAATGCCCAATGTGGGCTTTACGGAATCAATTCACAGTTTGGTGCTTCAACCTTGTTGGACCAAAAAACGAGATTGCGTTATCAGGCCATTGAAGAAACCTTGGCTTATAGACTGCCATTTGTGACCTTCAAAAATTTACTCAAACATAATCCCGAGTTTGAGTCCTTTTATTTTAATGACATTACGCAAAAACTCAGTCATTTTCATCGCCAGTTACAAATCGAGTCCTCAAGTGAAGCAATGATGGACGCGGTTAAAATTGCGCCACTGCATGCTTTAGTGGAAATAAGTAGCCAAACGAGTATTAAACATTGTGTAGAGCAAATGGAGGCCCAAAAAACCGATGCTTGTTTAGTGAAAGATGGTGATCATTTAGGCGTCATTACCTCTTCTGATCTGTTGAGAGGATTAGCGATTAAGGGATTTGATTTAAGCAGCCCAGTAAACGATTTGGTTAGTTATCCAGTGATTTCAATTAATCAAAATGACTATCTGTTTAATGCTTTATTAAAAATGACCCGATATGGCGTGGATCGTTTGATGGTGCGAGGTAAGCAGGGATTTGTTGGCGTCTTGCATCAAAAAGAATTAATGAGCCTATTTGCCAATCAATCGGGCTTAGTGATGTTAACGCTTGAGCGGGCCGAGTGTTTTGATGATCTAAAAAAGGTCACCCAGCAAATTGATGATCTAGTCGCAGGTTTATCAAACAAAGGTGTGAAAACCCACTATATCGCTAAGTTAGTCAATGAGTTGCATCGAAAACTTCAAGCCAAGCTTTGGCAGATTCTAGATGAAGAACAGGTGTTTTCTGAAACAACCCTGATCGTGATGGGCAGTGAAGGGCGCTCCGAGCAAGTCGTGCGTACGGATCAGGATAATGCGTTAATACACGCCGATCATCTTGACCCAAAGACGCTGATAACGTTTTGTCAAAACTATTCAGCTAAGTTAATTGGATTGGGTTTTCCACCTTGTCCCGGTGGAATAATGGTTTCCAATCCAAAATGGTGCTTGAGTGAGAGTGCATTTGAATCCCAGATAATTAATTGGTTTGAGCATCCTTCTTTAGAAAGCTTTATGAATTTATCGATTTTGTTTGATGCTCAGGCGGTTCGGGGAGATGCGGATCGTTTGCAACGCATTAAAAAAGTTCTGAGTAAACAAGTGCAGAAACGTCAAATGTTTTTAACCCAATTTGCGCGGAGTGTATTGCAATTTGATACGCCAATTGGTTTATTTGGGCGTTTAATTACCGAAAAGGATGACGGCCATTCAATCGACTTAAAAAAAGGTGGTATTTTTCCGATTGTGCATGGTGTGCGTTGTTTGGCTATGGAAAAAGAAATTGAAAAAACCAACACCCATTGGCGGATTCGAGAGCTTATAAACCAACATGTATTCGATGAAGCCTTTGGGGTGGAGTTGGGGGAAACCCTGAACTTTTTAAATACCCTGAGGTTGCAATCTATGCTGGAAAAGAAAGCTCGGGGTAAAGCCGTTGATAACTCGATTGAAACCGATCATTTAAATCATTTTCAACAAGATCTTTTAAAAGATGCGTTTAGTGTTGTGCATAAATTTAAAAAATTAATTGAACAGCACTTCAAAATGGATGGGGCAATCTAATGTTGGCAAGGCTTCACCAGGCCTGGTTAAAAAAACGTCTTAAGCAGCCGGAATATGGGTTTTTATTCCAACCGCCTGATGATGAGGATCTGGTTTGTTTTGACTGTGAAACGACGGGTTTAGATACTAAGTCTGACAAAATTGTATCTCTAAGTGCGATTAAAATTAGGCAAAACCAAATTCTATCGAGTCAAAGCTTAAATCTTAAGTTTAAGCAACAACACAACATTAACCCTGAAAGTATCGTTATTCATCGGCTCCGCAATATTGATGTCGAGGTGGGGCTAGATGAAGGTGAAGCGATTAAGCAATTTGTTGAGTTTATTGGCTCGCGTCCTTTGGTTGGTTACTACCTGGAATTTGACATGGCAATGGTCAATGCTGTGATTCAACCTTGGTTAGGTATTAAGCTGCCCAATCAACAAATTGAGGTGTCCGAGCTTTATCATAAACACTTTTACCAAGATTGGCTGCAACCAGAGCATGAGGTTTTTGATTTGAGTTTTAATGCAATTCTGGATAAATTGCATTTGCCAAGAATGGGCCAGCATGATGCATTTAACGATGCTTTAATGACCGCGATGATTTATGTTAAGTTGCAAAGTTTAAAGGCTTCATAAGCGGCTATATCCGTTGTAAATAATTTTGAGAGAGATGTTTAAAACTCTGTAAATAAAGGCTTTCATCTTGACAAAAAGCCAATCTGCGAGTATTCTTAGCGCAGTTTTTCTGAAATGTATTTTTCAAAAAGCGGTTACAGGTAAGTTTTAAACTTAATTTAACCGTTTTTTGGCCTTAGAGAACCCCGTTTTTACGGGGTTTTTTGTTGGTTTTTTTTGACTATAGGTGAAGTGTGACGTTAGAACAAAAAATTGAATCGCTTGTCGCTCCTGCGATTGAAGCCCTAGGGATGGATTTATGGGGCTGTGAATATATCCCAGCCGGTAAAGATTCAACCTTGCGTATTTATATAGATCGTCCAGGTGTCGGTGTCACGGTTGATGACTGTGCCAAAGTAAGTCGTCAAGTGAGTGCGATCATGGATGTTGAAGATCCAATTTCGGCGGCTTATTTGCTCGAAATTTCATCACCGGGTATGGATCGCCCTTTGTTCAAACCAGAACATTACACACCCTATATTGGTAAAACAGTAAATGTACGTGCGCGCTCACCTATTATGGGGCGCCGCAAGTTTAAAGGGGAATTGATCCAAGCGGGTCAAGACCAGATCGAGGTGGAAGTGGATCGTGAAGTTTATGAGATTCCATTTTCGAGTATTGATAAAGCAAATTTAGTCGTAGAACTGTAAGGCGGTTGAATCATGAGTAAAGAAGTATTATCCGTTGTTGAAATCATGTCTAACGAAAAAGGCGTGGATGAAGAAATCATTTTTGAGGCGATTGAAACCGCTTTAGCGATGGCCACCACCAAAAGTTATGATGACAAGATTGATGCACGTGTTGAAATCGACCGTCATACAGGTGACTACAAGACTTTCCGTCGTTGGTTAGTGATTGAAGATGATGTCGCGATTGAAGGCGAGCCAGGTTTGTATATTCGTATGATGGATGCGGTAGATATCGATCCACACGCCCAGCCAGATGAGTATATTGAAGAAGAAATTGAATCTATCGAATTCGGTCGTATAGGCGCCCAAACCGCGAAGCAAGTGATTATCCAGAAAGTACGCGAAGCGGAACGTAAAAAAGTTGTGGAAGATTACAGCGCGCGTGTTGGCGAAATTTTAACGGGTCAAGTGAAACGAGTTGATCGCGGTGATGTCATTCTAGATATGGGTGATAACGTCGATGCGATTATTCCACGCAGCGAATTAGTCGCGCGTGAAACTTTTCGCATCGGTGATCGAGTTCGTGCGTATTTAAAAGAAGTCAGCTTCCGTCCACGTGGTCCTCAGTTATTTATGTCACGTGCCTGTAAAGAAATGCTGATGGAATTGTTTAAAATTGAAGTACCAGAAATTGGCGATGACCTTATTGACATTATGGCGGCTGCACGTGATGTTGGTTTCCGTGCCAAAATCGCAGTACGAGCAAACGATCCTCGCCTAGATCCGATTGGTGCTTGTGTGGGTATGCGTGGTGGCCGTGTTCAAGCGGTGACCAATGAGCTAAATGGTGAACGTATTGATATTATTCAATGGGATCCAAACGATGCCCAGTTTGTAATTAATGCGATGGCGCCAGCTGAAATTACCTCAATCATGGTGGACGAAGACCGTCACGAAATGGATTTGGCAGTAGAAGATGATCAGCTTTCGTTAGCGATTGGTAAGGGTGGTCAGAATATTCGTTTAGCCTCTGAGTTAACTGGCTGGGAGCTAAACATCATGTCGAAAACCGACATGGAAGAAAAACACAACAATGAAGCCGGTAAATACATCGACACCTTTGTGACTTTGTTAGAAGTTGATGAAGAGTTGGCGCAAGTATTGGTAGAAGAAGGTTTCACGACGATTGAAGAAGTGGCCTATGTACCGACCGCAGAAATGTTAGAAATTGATGGTTTTGACGAAGACTTGGTCAACGAGCTGAAACAACGCGCGAAAGACGCATTGTTAACGCAAGCCATTGTAAATGAAGAAAAAACCGCGCTTGCTGAGCCCGCTGATGATTTATTGGCGCTTGAAGGCATGAACGATGATATGGCCAAACAGCTGGCATCTAAAGGCATTGTAACCCAAGAAGATTTAGCCGAACTGGGTACTGATGAGTTGTTAGAACTTGTCAGTTTAGATGCTGAAGCCGCTGCCGCGCTCATTATGAAAGCACGCGCACCATGGTTTGAATAACAGGAAAAGGGAGAGGCGAGATTATGGCCGAAGTATCGATATTAAAGTTTTCAGAAACACTCAACCTTTCTGTAGATAAATTATTAGCACAGCTAGAAGCGTCGGGCGTCAAAAACAAGACTAAAGATGATGCGATCAGCGAAGAAGAAAAACGTACCTTGTTGGCTTATCTAAAAAGTCTGCATGGTGAAGTTGCGGAAGATGAGCCTAAAAAAGTGACGCTGCGTCGTAAAGAAGTTAAGACGCTTAACTTGTCATCAGGCTCAAACAAGCGCACGGTTAATGTAGAAGTACGCAAAAAACGCACTTATGTTAAACGCTCTGAATTAGAAGAAACCAAACCTGAGGAAGTGGAAGAGGTTATCTCAGCGCCAGCCGAAGAAGTGAAAGCCAGCGAAGAAGTCACATCTCAGGCGGCATCTGCTACGGATGCGACCTCAGTGACGGAAACGGTCGTTGAAAACACGCCAGACGAAACCACAGAAGAGGTTGTTGATCCGGCGATTGTTGAACCCGAAGCCGTTGTGGATTCTAAGAACGACAAAAAATCAAAAGCCAAAAAAGGCAAAACACTTGATAGTCGTTTAGAAGATGGACCACCCAAAGCGAAGAAGACCATCAAAACCAAAATTGTCAGTGATGATAATGAAAAAATGAGCTTGGGGCGTCGTAAATCTAAAAAACGCTTTGATCATAAAAAACCAGGTAATTCGCAAACGTCACAAGATAACCAACACGGTTTCCAAAAGCCAGTTGGCCCCGTTGTACGTGATGTTGCGATTCCTGAAACCATTCAAGTCGCTGAATTGGCCGATAAGATGTCGGTAAAAGTAGCTGAAGTCATTAAGTTTATGATGGGCATGGGCACCATGGTGACCATTAACCAGGTACTAGACCAAGAAACTGCGGCCATTGTGGTTGAAGAGTTAGGTCATAAGCCGATTTTGCTTAAAGAAAACGCTCTTGAAGAAGAAGTGCTTCAGCAAGAATATCATGGTGAATTTGTTCACCGTGCACCGGTCGTAACCATCATGGGTCACGTTGACCATGGTAAAACCTCGTTGCTTGACCATATTCGTAAAGCCAAAGTGGCCACAGGTGAAGCCGGTGGGATTACCCAGCACATCGGGGCTTACCATGTTGAAACGCCAAATGGTGATATAACCTTTATCGATACCCCAGGTCACCAAGCCTTTACGGCGATGCGTGCACGTGGTGCGAAGGTAACGGACATTGTGGTTATCGTGGTAGCGGCTGACGATGGTGTGATGCCACAAACAAAAGAAGCGATTCAGCACGCGAAAGCGGCTGGCGTAGGGATTGTGGTCGCCATCAACAAGATGGATAAAGAAGGTGCCAACCCAGATCGCGTATTGCAAGAATTAGCAAATGAAGACGTCATCTCAGAAGAATGGGGTGGGGATATCCAGTTTGTACCTGTGTCGGCAAAAACCGGTATGGGGATTGATGCCTTACTAGAAGCCATTTTGTTAAGTGCGGAAATTTTAGAATTAGATGCGCCCACAGAAGGCCATGCGAAAGGCGTCGTCATCGAATCGCGTCTTGATAAAGGTCGTGGTCCGGTTGCCACCGTATTGGTTCAGTCTGGTACCTTGAGAAAAGGCGATATCGCCTTATGTGGTATGGAATTTGGTCGTGTGCGTGCATTGGTTAACGAACAAGGCAAAATTGTCGATAGCGCTGGTCCATCCTTCCCGGTGGAGATTTTGGGTCTATCGGGTGTGCCAGCCGCGGGTGACGAAATGATCACCGTTGACAATGAACGTAAAGCACGTGAAGTGGCGTTATTCCGTCAAGGTAAATATAAAGAAGTTAAGATCGCACGTCAGCAAAGTGCCAAGCTGGACAATATGTTTAACAAGATGGCTGAAGGCGAAATGAAAACCGTTAATATCGTGCTAAAAGCCGATGTACAAGGTTCGATTGAAGCCATTAGCAATGCCTTAACCGACTTAAGTAACGAAGAAGTACGTGTAACCGTTGTAAGCAGTGGCGTAGGTGGTATTACTGAAAGTGATGTTAACTTAGCGATTGCGTCTGAAGCCTTAGTGTTTGGTTTCAACGTACGTGCTGATGCGTCTGCTAAACGTTTGATTGAACGTGAAGGTGTGGGCTTATACTATTACAGCATCATTTATGAAGTTGTGGACGAAGTGAAACGTGCTATCGAAGGTAAATTATCGGCTGAACAACGCGAAGAAATTATCGGTACCGCTGAAGTTCGTGATGTGTTTAAAGCACCGAAAATCGGTATGATTGCTGGTTGTATGGTTATTGAAGGCATTGTTGAACGTAGCCAGCCAATCCGTGTATTGCGTGATAACGTGGTTATCTACGAAGGCGAATTGGAATCTTTACGTCGCTTTAAAGACGACGTGAAAGAAGTTCGTCAAGGTATGGAATGCGGTATCGGCGTAAAAGACTATAATGACGTTAAAGTCGGCGATCAAATCGAAGTCTTTAAGCGTTATGAAGTGAAACGTACGCTCGATTAATTTACATAATATTTCACTGATTGAACTATTTATGTAAATTCGATAAATACCTATAGTTTTAAAATGCCCTTCGGGGCATTTTGTTTTTACAGAAAACAAAGTAACCAGGCCTGGTGGTCTGATGGAAATGGAAAATCATGAGTCAAGAATTTAGCCGCACCGATCGTGTGTCGCAAGAAATATTTCGTTTGTTATCCAACATGTTGCGCCGTGAGACCAAAGATCCACGTTTGCAAGGTTTGACCCTGACAGAATGTAAAGTCACGAAAGACATGAGCTTGGCGAAAATCTATTTTACCGTGCTGGGTGCTAAGTCTGGTGATGTTGAAGTAGAAGAGGCGATTAAAGCCCTAGAGAAAGCCAAGGGTTTTTTCCGCACTGAACTTGGTAAACAATTACGTTTGCGTATTACGCCAAATTTGCGCTTTTACCACGATACCGTACCTGAGCATGTCGATCATATTGAACAATTGATCAAGAAGGCCTTGTATTAAACATGGCGGCCAGAGGTAGACGCAAAAAAGTCGTTAATGGCATTGTGTTGGTAAATAAAGCGGCGGGTTTGACATCAAGAGATGTGGTGCAAAAGATCACAAGAATCTACTCAGCTAAAAAAGCCGGCCATACCGGCACGCTAGACCCATTTGCCACCGGATTATTGCCTGTTTGTTTGGGTGAAGCAACAAAAGTCTCAGGGTTATTACTCGCTTCTGACAAACGTTATATTGCTACTTTAGGCTTAGGTGTGGAAACCGATACCGGCGATCATGACGGTAACGTTATTGAACAGATGGTGGTGCCAGCGCTAACAAGCGAAAAAATTGAATCGGTTTTAGAGTCTTTTCGGGGTGATATTTTCCAAGTGCCGCCCATGTATTCGTCGCTTAAATTTGAAGGTAAATCTCTGCATGTCTATGCCCGCAAAGGCATCGAAATTGAGCGTGAACCACGCCAAGTTCAGATTATGGAGTTAAACCTACTAGATTTTGATCAACACCAAATCCGTTTCGAAGTGCATTGTTCAAAAGGCACGTATGTACGTGTTTTAGGTGAGGATATTGCCAAGGCGTTAGGTACAGTAGGCCACCTGACCGGATTACACCGAACACAAACCGGTGTGTTTAAAGCCGATATGATGCGTGACTTAGATGAGATTGCGATGTTTCGCGTCACCAATCTATTGCCGATTGATATTGCTTTAATTGACTACGAAGCGGTTCATCTTACAGTTGAGCAAAAAAACCACCTTTGGATGGGTGGGTTTTTGTTTGATGTAAAACCGCAAAACCCCCATCAAGATTGCTTGGTTCGGTTATATAACGAGCATCAGCAGATTTTTGCCATTGGCGAATGGCGTGCAGATAAGCAACGCTTAAAAATAAAACGCGGGTTTAACGTTGATCCCACCCTCGATTCACATGCTCAATAGTGAGCACCAGGCTTGGTTAGACTGTCGTTCGGCGCAAGATTATCGTGCTGGGCACTTTCCCAACGCGGCGCTTTTTAGCTGGCCTGAATTGAAAGTTCGTTTAAACGAATTGCCGGCCGCGCCCGCGAATTTAGGTCTCATCGCATCTGAGGTTCATCTGGCTGACATCCGAAGCTTTTTGCGCGAAAAGGGCTATAACATTAACGCTTGTTTAACCGATATTGAATTTGCCAATCTGGCTGAACCAGGCCTGGTTCGGGGTAATTCTTCGATGCGGCTATGGTCACCAAACCCTTTTCTTGAAACCACGCTAAAGCAGTATTTAAACCTCGATCCCAATCTAACATCGCCTCAAGCACTAGATTTGGGTTGTGGCGGTGGGCGTGATGCGGTCTATTTAGCCGAGCAAGGCTGGCAAGTTACCGCCATAGATCAACAGGCTCGTGTTATTGAACGTGCCAAAACCTTGGCAAAACATAATGCGGTTGATGTGGATTGGCGTTGCTGTGACCTAAGATCGACTGATTGTTTACCAACCCAATCGTTCGATTTAATCTTGATGAATCGGTTTCTTAATCGTGCGTTATATCCTTATATGCGTGCTCATACCAGGCCTGGTGGTTATGTGTTAATTCATACTTTTGCAGAAGGCGTTGAAGCCTTTGGTTCACCTAGAAACCCCAATTTAATTGTAAAAAAACACGAATTAGCAAAAGAATTTGTCGAGTTTGAAGTGATAGTTGATAAAATAAGCCGCATTGAAGATGGCCGCCCGGTTGCGTCCTTCTTGGCGCGACGATTAGAGGAGAATAAACATGACGGATATGACAGCCACCGAACTTTTTGAGTTTTTCCAAAAAAACTTTATTTGTGAGTCACTAACTCGCAATGAGGTTGAAACTTTAACCAGTTATTTGCAGGAAAAAACCTACGAACGTGATCAGATTATTTCAGACCTAGGCGAAGTAGGCGATTGCTTAATGTTTGTAGTGCAGGGCAAGGTTGGTTTTACCAGTTATGATGGTCAAAACGAAGTCAATGTCGGCCATCAAGGTGAGGGTAGTTTGATTGGTGAAATGTCATTTTTCGACCGCAAGCCACGTAATTTAAGAATGTATTGTTCATCTAAAAAAGTCACGTTATTGGCTCTAACACGTTCAATGTATGATCGTTTAAAAGTTGAGCATCCCTATATTGCGGTAAACATTCTCGAAAATGCGGTGGTGAGTTTGGATCACCTGGTGCGCGCGATGAGTGAATCCATGGCGCAGATCGAACATTACATGCATGGTTACGGTAAGCATTAATTGCGAATTAGATTGAAAAATTCAATAAAATCTGTATAGTACGCGGTTCAGTTTCTGCTATCGGTTGCGGAAATTGATTTTTAATAGTAAACCGATCTCTAGGAGAGAAGATAATGTTTGATGCTGAAACTAAAGCAAAAATCATCGCTGAATATGGCGCAAATGCAAACGACTCAGGTTCAACTGAAGTTCAGGTTGCCTTGTTAACTCACCGTATTCAATACCTAACAGGTCACTTCAAAACGCATAAGCAAGACAATCACTCACGTGTTGGTCTATTACGTTTAGTTGGTCGTCGTCGTAAGTTGCTAGACTACTTGCACAAAAAAGACGGTCAGCGTTATTTAGATTTGATCGCACGTCTTGGCTTACGTAAGTAAGTTTCAAAGCTGCTAAAGAAGCCCCGCTTAGTCGGGGCTTTTTTGTAGGCGAAAGTCCAACAAAGTCTGTACAATATAAGGCTGAATAAAAAGCTGATATTTTAGATTATTTAAACGATTTAACTGAAAACCCTTTATAACCTGAATCCCTAAACCCATCCGCGTTTAATCCACCACCAGGCCTGGTGAACGGATAACTAGCCGGTGATTTTAGGGATTCAGGTTTCCAGTTAAAGCAAGCAGAAAGGAAATTCTGATGGCAAAACATGTAAAAAGCTTCCAGTACGGTCACCACACCATTACATTAGAAACCGGCGAAATTGCGCGTCAAGCGGATGGCGCGGTGATTATCGGTATGGGTGATACGCGCATTTTAGTCACGGTAGTCGGGGCTAAAAAGGCCAAAGAAGGCCAAGACTTTTTCCCATTAACGGTGAACTACCAAGAAAAAGCTTACGCCGCCGGCAAAATCCCAGGGGGCTTTTTAAAACGCGAAGGTCGTCCATCGGAATTTGAAACCTTAACCTCACGTTTGATCGACCGTCCAATTCGTCCATTGTTCCCGAAAGGTTTTATGAACGAAGTTCAAGTGGTCGCCACGGTTTTGGCTTTAGACCCAGATGCGGGTACCGAAGTCGCCGCGATGTTAGGTACGTCAGCGGCTTTAGCGATTTCAGGCATTCCATTTAATGGTCCAATTGGGGCGGCGATTGTCGGATACAGAGATGGCGAATACATCTTAAACCCATCGGTTCAACACCTTGATGAATCTGATTTGGAGTTAAGTGTCGCCGGTACCGAGTCTGCGGTATTAATGGTGGAATCAGAAGCCAGCGAATTACCGGAAGATGTCATGTTAGGCGCGGTGATGTTTGGCCACCAGCAAATGCAAGTGGCAATTCAAGCGATTCGTGAATTGGCTGAAGAAATCGGCAAACCACGTTGGGATTGGCAGCCAGTTGCAGAAAACACCGCATTAAAAGATCAAGTATTTAGCTTAATCCGTTCAGACGTTGAATCGGCTTATAACATCGCCGACAAAATGGCGCGTTATGCGGCGTTGGATGAAGCTAAAACGAAGTTAATGCAAGCTTTAGCGGCGACAGAAGAAAATCCAGAGGGCGCGTCTGAGAAAGAATTAGAAGGCTTATTTGGTAAATTGCAGAAAGACATCGTACGGGGTCGTAGCGTCTCGGGTCAGCCACGTATTGATGGCCGTGATAACCAAACCATTCGTGCGATTGATTGTAAAGTGGGTGTATTGCCAAAAGTTCACGGTTCAGCCTTGTTTACACGTGGTGAAACTCAAGCGTTGGTTGTGACGACCTTGGGTACCGAGCAAGATGCAAAAATTGTGGACGAATTAACCGGTTCTTACAAAGATCGCTTTATGTTGCATTACAACTTCCCTCCTTATTCAGTAGGTGAGTGTGGTCGTATGGGCACACCAGGTCGCCGTGAAATCGGCCATGGTATGTTAGCGCGTCGCGGTGTTGCGGCCATGTTACCAACAGCCGATGAATTCCCTTATACCGTTCGTGTGGTGTCTGAAATCACCGAATCAAACGGTTCAAGTTCAATGGCCACCGTGTGTGGTACCAGTATGTCGTTAATGCATGCAGGTGTGCCAATTGCGGCACCAGTCGCTGGTATTGCGATGGGTCTGATTAAAGAAGAATCGGGCTTTGCGGTCTTGTCTGACATTTTGGGTGACGAAGATCATCTGGGTGATATGGACTTTAAAGTAGCCGGTACTGAGCAGGGTATTACCGCACTTCAAATGGACATTAAAATTGAAGGCATTACCGAAGAAATCATGCAAATCGCATTGGATCAAGCGAAAGCCGGGCGTTTGCATATTTTGGGTGAAATGACCAAAGCTATCACCTCATCTAATACAGATGTTGCTGAAACCGCTCCACGTATTACCACCATTAAAGTTAAGCCAGAAAAAGTACGTGAAATCATCGGTAAAGGTGGCGCAACCATCCGTATGCTAACCGAGCAATCGGGTGCGGTCATTGAGTTAGATGACGACGGTACGGTGCGTATCGCCGCGTCGGATCAGTCGTGTGCAGATGATGCAATTGCACGCATTATGCAGATAGTCGCTGAACCGGAAATCGGTAAAGTGTATGACGCGAAAGTCGTTAAAATCGTTGATTTCGGTGCTTTTGTTTCTTACATGCCAGGTCGTGAAGGCTTGGTTCACGTTTCGCAAATTTCAGATGAGCGTGTTGAGAATGTCGAAGACTATTTAAAAGAAGGTCAAGAAATTCAAGTGCGCCTAACAGAAATTGATAAACAGGGCCGTGTTAAGCTTTCAATCAAAGCGGTTTAATGATTGAAAAAGCCAACGTTTATATCGCGTTGGCTTTAACCACGAAGGCACGAAGATAATCGTTGATATTTATTCTTTTTAATATTACAACGCTTTAAAACTTCGTGAGCTTCGTGAGCTTCGTGGTTCAAAATTAAGTCATATTCGTCTTGATTCTTTGAAAAAATTTACAAAATTAAAACCGTTGCAAAACGGTTTTTTTATATGTGAGGTGTTATGCAACCCAGTCACACAACATTCGAATTCATCAGTGAACATGCGATAGAAAGTTTGTCGGTTAATGTACTGACTTATCGCCATAAAGTAACCGGCGCCATGCATTACCATTTAGCCGCGGACGATGAGCATAAAGTCTTTATGGTGGCATTGCGTACGGTGCCTGAGGACTCAACTGGCGTGGCCCACATTCTCGAACATACTACCTTGTGTAGCAGTGAACGCTTTCCGGTGCGTGATCCATTCTTTATGATGATTCGTCGCTCCATTAACACCTTTATGAACGCATTTACCTCAAGTGATTGGACGGCCTATCCGTTTGCGACTGAAAACGACAAGGATTACCAAAACCTGCTGCAAGTTTATATGGATGCCGTATTTTTCCCCAATTTAGATCCACTTGATTTTGCCCAGGAAGGTCACCGTTTTGAGTTTGAAACCATGGACGATGCCAACTCGCCTTTAATCTACAAAGGCGTGGTGTTTAATGAAATGAAAGGGGCCATGAGTTCACCGATTTCAACGCTTTGGCAAACCTTAACCACCGAGCTTTATCCAACCTCGACTTATCACTACAACAGTGGTGGCGATCCTGAAGCGATCCCGGATTTAACCTACCAGCAATTGGTTGATTTCCATCGCACGCATTATCATCCGTCTAATGCGGTGTTTATGACCTATGGCAACCAAAATCCGGCTGAACTACAAGCTGATTTTGAAGCCTTGGCTTTGGCACGTTTTAAAGATCAAATCGAACCCACTTATGTTGGCACCGAGCAGCGTTTTAATGCACCCAAATCCATCGAGCAAACCTATGCGTTAGAGGAAGAAGACACCAGCCAAAAAACCCACGTGGTATTAGGCTGGTTGTTAGGTCTGAATAAAGACCCAATGGATGTCTTAAAAGGTCATTTATTGTCATCGGTATTGTTGGACAACAGCGCGTCGCCATTGCGTTATGTATTGGAGCAATCTGAGTTGGCGACCGCGCCATCACCGCTATGTGGAATCGAAGACTCCAATAAAGAAATGGCATTTGTGGTGGGTTTACAAGGCACCGAGCCAGAGCATGCGCAGGCGATAGAAGACTTAATTATCAATGAGTTGCAGCGTGTTGTTAAAGAAGGTGTCGACCAGTCTCATGTTGAAGCCATGTTGCATCAACTTGAATTATCGCAGCGTGAAGTCGGCGGCGATAGCTATCCTTATGGACTAGAGTTAATGTTGGGCGCTTTGCCGGGTGCGCTGCATCAAGGTGATCCAGTCGCCTTGTTAGATGTTGATAAGATTTTGTTGGAATTGCAGGCCGAAGTGCGCCAACCTGAATTTATCCCGAACCTAATACAAACCTGGTTGCTCGATAATCCACATCGTGTGCGTTTAACTCTAAAACCTGATCCAGAGTTGGCGGCACAACGTGAACAGGCTGAAAAGGCGAAATTAGCTAACATTCAGGCCGGTTTAACGGCCGAGCAGAAACAAGCGATTATTGATCAGGCCAAAGCGTTGGAAAAGCGTCAGGCGCAAGAAGATGATCCCAACATTCTGCCAAAAGTCACCAAGGAAGATGTTGATCCTGACGTACCCAAAATTGAAGCGAAACATAAGCAGGCAAACCTAACCAGCTACCAGCGCGGAACCAATGGTTTGGTGTATCAACAGCTGATTATGGATATGCCGGACTTAACCGAGCAAGAGCAGGCGGTGATGCCTTTGTTTAATAGTTGTTTAACTGAAGTCGGCAGTGGCGGGCGTGATTACTTAGCGACCCAATCGTTGCAAGCTTCAGTAACCGGTGGTTTAAGTGCGCGTTCAGCGGTGCGAGCGGATTTAACTGATCCAAGCAAATACCGCAGTCATTTCGTATTGGCGGGTAAAGCATTAAATCGCCATCAAACCGATCTAACTCAGTTGATGACTGAAACCCTGCATCAAGTGGACTTTAAAGAAACCCAGCGTTTAAAAGACCTGATTGCTCAAATTCGCTCATCTATGGAACATCGCATTACTGGCGCTGGTCACAGCTTAGCCATGAGTGCGGCTTCGCAAAGTTTCTCGGTTGCGGCCAAATGGAGTTTTGAACGTTCTGGTTTGGCGGGCATTCGCTATATCAAACAACTGGATAAAGACCTAGCGGATGACGAAAAACTAACTCAATTTTCAAATACCTTGGCGCAATTGCGCGACAAGATTGCACATGCGCCCAAGCAGGGTTTGTTGGTCGCCGATGAGCAGGGTTACGACTCCGCGAGAGCAGGTTTTGCTGATATGCTGGCCGATCCGGTTAATAGTCAATCGGGCGCTTTAAACTTAGCTAAACCTGACTCAGTCAAGCACCAGGCCTGGTTGACCTCTACACAGGTTAACTTCTGTGCGCAAGCTTATCCAGCGGTGATGTGGGGGCACGAAGATGCGCCAATATTATCGGTTTTGAGTGCCTGTTTGCGTAATGGCTTTTTGCACAGCGCGATCCGTGAAAAGGGTGGGGCTTATGGTGGTGGCGCGAGTTTTGATGCCGAAGCCGGTGCATTCGTATTTTTCTCGTATCGTGACCCACGTTTAATGGAAACCTATGCGGATTTTGAGCGCGCTTTAAACTGGTTAATGACCGATGCCACTCAAGCGCAGGTAGACGAAGCGATTTTAAATGTCGTGAGTGCGATGGATAAACCCGGTTCACCCGCCGGTGAAGCCAAAAAGACCTTCTATCAAGAGCTTTATGGCCGCAGTCACGAAAAACGTTTTGCTTATCGCCAGACCGTTTTGAATGCTGAATTGGCACAATTACGTGAGGTAGCCCAGCGTTATTTAACTACGCCTTATACTCGTGCCGTTGTCACCCAGTCCAGCCACTCAGACTTACTAAGTGCGCAAGGCTTTGAGTTAATTAAGCTGTAAGTTAGGCTTAAATTAAGCATGACGGATTCCAACAAGGCTTGTGGTATATCCAACGCAAGCCTAACGTCTGATGAGGTATCTGCATCCGAGTACCAGGCTTGGTATACCTACTTGGTCGCTTGTGCAGATGGTTCACTTTATTGTGGTGTGACCAATAATTTGGCACGCCGTCTTAAACAACATAATGGCGAATTAGTCGGTGGCGCCAAGTACACCGCGACCCGACGACCTGTCGAAATCAAAGCTTTTTGGCCGCATCAAAATCGCTCTTTAGCTACGCAACACGAATACCAAATCAAACAACTTTCACGTCCGCAAAAACTGGCTTTAATCCAGCAATTCTTAATCGAAAACCAAGCTTAATCACCGGTTATTAATCTATTCATTTATACAAATTAATATTGTAAAATTAAAGTTTAAGTTATTATTTTTGAATAATTTATGGTAATTTAAATCTATTCACTAATCTATTCATTTTACAAGTATCAGGTAAGCCTTTAGCTATGAAAGATAATCGCATTAAAATTCAGAAAGCCTTGGCGTTAGACAACTTAAGCAGCGTGCAAATCGCCAACAAAACCGGCTTAAGTCAACCCACAGTGAGTCGAAGTTTAGCTGATCTACCCGTTAAGAAAATAGGTGCAGGTCGAGCTTCTCGTTTTGCTTGGATCGAAGATTCGGCTGAACCAATTTTTCAAATTAGCCCACAAGGTCAAGCTGAAAAAGTCGCGTTTATTTATCGACAACCCAACCAACGTTGTTTGCTGGAATTCACTCAAGATAACAAAACCCAAGCCTTCAAAAACTTGCCGCATTTTATGCTGGATTTAATCCCCAGCGGATTTTTGGCCGAAATTGGTTTAGAGCAAATTCATCGTTTAGATAGTCGAGTCACGATGAATTCATTGCACTGGTCACATGAGGATTTGCTGTATTTCTTAACTCATTACGGCACAGACTTGAGTGGTAATTTACTGTTTGGCCGCCATACCGTTGAAGCCTGGTTGCATATTGAAACACCGATTGTAAAAGAAGCCGATTACGCCCGAATGGTTAAGGAACTCGCCAGTGGTATAAACCCAGGCGGTTGGCTAGTCGGAAAACAACCAAAGTTCACTTGCTTTAACGGCATCGAGCATTTGCTGGTTAAATATTCGCCCAAGTTAGATGCGCATGATCCTCTCGCCATTCGTTATAAAGATTTATTAGTCTGTGAGTTCTTGGCTTTACAAATATTAGGTCAGACCGGCTTAGCGGTATCAGAAGCCAAGCTGGTGCAGTCAGAGCGTTTGTATTTGCAACTTAAACGTTTTGATCGAGTTGGTCAAAAAGGGCGGCTCGGCGTGATTTCATTAAAAGCTTTGGCGGAGCACTATATCGGCGAAACTCAAAACTGGGCATTAACGGCGGATGCGTTATTTCAGCAGGGCGTGATTAATGAAGACGAAAAAAACACCATTCACTTGCTGTATGCGTTTGGCGCATTCATTGGAAACAACGACAGGCACTTGGCGAATATTTCATTCTATTTTGAGGATTTCGAACTGAAAGGACTTGCGCCGATTTACGATATGTTACCAATGCGATTGATGCCCAAAAATGGCGAACTTCCAACCCCAAAATGGCAAGATCCGGCTTTGTTTGATGTCGAGCCCGAGTTAGTACAACAAGCCAAAGAACTGGCTAAATACTATATCAAGCGGGTGTTTGAAAATTATCTGATTTCTTACGATACCAAAAAACTGTTTAATCAAGGGTAAGGGGGTTGGATGGTGTGACTTTATACTTAACTGTCATGTTGAGCGAAGCGAAACATCTCCTACCGAGTTGGTCGGCTAAAAGATCCTTCGTTTCACTCAAGCTGACATGCAGGAAAAACTTAGGTTGAAGCAGTAATGTTGTAACCACCATCTACATAAGTGATTTCGCCGGTCACGCCTGACGCTAGGTCAGAACACAAGAAGGCGCAAGTGTTGCCGACTTCTTCAATTGTAACGTTACGACGTAAAGGGGTCGCTTGTGCCGCTTTGTCTAGCATAGAACGGAAGTCTTTAATGCCAGAGGCCGCTAAAGTACGGATTGGGCCAGCTGAAACCGCGTTTACACGGATACCGTCTTGACCTAGGTCAGCGGCCAAATAACGTACAGTTGCTTCCAAAGAGGCTTTCGCAATACCCATCACGTTATAGTTAGGCACCGCACGTTCTGCACCTAAATAAGACAAGGTCATCACTGAACCTTTGCGCGCTTTTAACATCTCAAAACCGGCTTTAGTTAAGGCGGTTAAGCTGTAAGCACTGATGTCGTGAGCAGTTTTGAAACCTTCACGAGTTGACGCATCAATCATGCGGCCTTCTAATTCTTCACGTGGTGCAAACGCAACAGAGTGAACCAAAATATCCAAACCTTCTGGCCATTGTTTTTTTAATTCGCTAAATACGTTTTCAATTTGCGAGTCGTCAGCCACATCCAAAGGTAAAACGATTTTTGAACCTAATTCTTCAGCTACGCCTTCAACACGGCTCTTAAGTTTTTCAGTTTGATAGGTCAGGGCGATTTCTGCGCCTTGCTCATGCATTTGTTTTGCAATACCATAAGCGATGGATTTATTGTTGGCGACGCCGACAATTAAGGCACGTTTGCCAGTTAAGAATCCCATAATTTTCTCCGTAACGGTTGATTCAATTCTAAATAAAACAGTGGCGTCATTATAACGTGAAATTAAAATCGAAGATAAAAATGCTGTTTGAAGGCGCACGATTTGTTTTATTAAGCCTGACGGCTTTAGCACTAACGGCCTGCTCGGATCAATGGAACACGCCTTATACTGCTCAACAAGTGGCCTCTAACACTTTATTTAGCGCATTTTCAGCGCCGCCCAAACACCTTGATCCAGTGCGTTCTTATAGTTCAAACGAATGGGCGATTAACGCCCAGGTTTTAGAGCCGCCGCTGCAATATCACTATTTAAAACGTCCATATACGCTCGAACCGCTCACACTTAGTCAGATGCCAGAAGTACGTTATCTGAACCAGCAAGGCGAGCCGGTGTTAGTGACTGATGCCGATTTTGCTTATTCCGAGGTGGTTTTAAAAATTAAACCCGGCATTCAATATCAACCGCATCCAGCGTTTGTTAAAGACGAGCAGGGCGATTTACGATATGCGACTTTATCAGCAAAAGATTTAAGCGGCCTAAAATCACCCTTTGATCTTAAAGATCAGTCTAGTCGTGAACTAGTCGCCGCCGATTACGCTTATGCGATTAAACGCATGGCGGTGCGCCAAAACCATTCCCCCATTTTAGACAGCATGAACGAACACATCGTTGGTTTGAAAGCCTTTTCGGAACAGATCAGCGAACTACGCTCTAAAGCCGATAATCACGAGTTTTTTGATTTAAGATCATACGAGATTAAAGGCGTAAAAGTGGTAAACGATCACGAATTACGTATTCGTTTGCATGGCATCTACCCACAGTTTATGTATTGGCTTAGCATGAACTTTTTCGCCCCCGTGCCTTGGGAAGTCATGCAGTTTTACGCACAACCAGGCCTGGTGGATTTAAATATCAGTTTTGATACCTTTCCGGTCGGCACCGGGCCTTATCGTTTGGTAGAAAACAACCCAAACCGTCGCATGCGTTTGCAAAAACACCCGCTTTACCAAGAACAATATTATCCAAACGATGGTTTAGCTGAAAACATGCCATATAGTTTGCTAGAAGATGCCGGCAAACGTTTGCCGATGATTGACGAAGTGGTTTACACCCTCGAAAAAGAAAGCGTGCCTTATTGGAATAAGTTTTTGCAAGGTTATTACGATGCGTCAGGCTTGAGCTCTGACAGTTTCGATCAGGCGGTGCAGGTTTCAGTAAACGGCGATTTAGATTTGACCGGCGAAATGAAAGCCAAAGGCATTCAAATGCGATCGAGTGTGCAGCCAACCATTTTTTATCTAGCGTTTAATATGCTCGATGAGGTGGTCGGCGGCTACGATGAAAAAGCGCAAAAACTGCGGCAAGCCATTAGTATTGCGGTGAACTATGAAGAGTTTATTTCGATCTTTATGAACGAACGCGGTTTGGCCGCACAAGGGCCAATCCCGCCGGGTATTTTTGGTCATGTGGATGGCGAAGCCGGGGTGAATCCGTATGTGCATGATTGGCACGAAGGCGAAGCCCGCCGTAAATCGCTTGAAACCGCGCGTCAACTTCTAGCCGAAGCCGGTTATCCAGAAGGTCGTAATCAAGAGACAGGGCGGCCATTGCAATTAAATTATGATGCTGTCGCCACCGGGCCAGATGATCGCAGTCGCATGGATTGGATGCGTAAACAATTTGAGCAGTTGGGTATTGAACTGATGATTCGTTCGACCGATTACAACCGTTTCCAAGACAAGGTGCGCAAAGGCGATGCGCAGATTTTCTTCTGGGGTTGGAATGCGGACTACCCTGATCCAGAAAACTTCCTATTCTTGTTATACGGCCCAAACAGCTCGGTTGCCACCAATGGGGCGGGCATTAACTCATCCAACTACGCCAATCCAGAATTTGATCGCTTATTTGAACAAATCCGCACCATGGAAAATACGCCAGAACGCATGGCAAAACTGCAAGAAATGTTAAGCATCGCTCGTCAAGATGCACCTTGGATTTGGGGCTTACACCCGCGTTCGTTAAGCTTGTATCACAGCTGGTATAAAAACGTTTGGCCGAATAGCCTGGCCAACAATACCATCAAATATCTCGCAATTGATGCCCAGCAACGTGCGCAAAAACAAGCTCAGTGGAACCAACCAATTGTTTGGCCGCTGTGGTTAACCGGCATTGCGACTTTGTTACTGATTATTTGGGCGTTCTGGGCGTATCGCCAACGCCAACAACAGCGTGTTATAACAGGAGACAACGCCTCATGATGGCTTATATTGCACGCCGATTGTTTTATGCGATTCCGATTTTAATTGGCGTTAACCTAATTACGTTTGTACTGTTTTTTATGGTCAACAGCCCAGACGATATGGCGCGCGCCCAACTGGGTGCAAAACAAACCACCCCCGCGATGATTGAAACCTGGAAAGCCGAACGTGGTTACGACAAACCTCTATTCTTTAATAACGAAGCACCAGGCCTGGTGAAGTTTAGCGATACCTTGTTTGTTGAAGAATCGCTGAAATTATTTGTATTTGATTTTGGTCGCTCGGATTCAGGGCGCGATATTGGCGCGGATTTTTTAGAACGCATGTGGCCAAGTCTGCAGATCGCTTTACCCACCTTTGCGATTGGCCTAATCACCACCATAACCTTGGCATTATTGATTGTGTTATTCCGAGGCACCGCTTTGGATACGTCCGCGATGGTGATTGCGGTGATGATTATGTCGATTTCTGGGCTGTTTTATATCATTGCCGGCCAAGTCTTATTTAGCAAAATTCTGCACTGGGTGCCGATTTCCGGCTATGAATCCGGCTGGGTGGGCGTCAAATTTGTCATACTACCGGTGCTGATTGGTGTATTTGCCGGATTAGGCGCAGGCACACGTTGGTATCGCAGTATTTTCCTCGAAGAAATCAACCGAGATTATGTACGCACCGCGCGCGCTAAAGGTTTGTCGGAAATCAAGGTATTGTTTAAACACGTTTTACCCAATGGCATGTTGCCTATTTTAACCGGGGTTGTGGTCGTGATTCCTAGCCTGTTTATGGGCAGTTTAATTATGGAATCCTTCTTTGGCATTCCCGGTTTAGGCAGCTATACAATTGACGCCATCAACGCGCAAGACTTTGCGATTGTAAAAGCCATGGTGTTTTTTGGCGCAGTGCTTTATATCATTGGTCTGATTTTGACCGATATTTCCTACACAATTTTTGATCCAAGGGTGCGTTTATCATGATGTGGGTATGGTTATGGACAGACATCATGATTTGGCTCTTGGTGGTGTCGCTTGGTTTGTGGGGCTGGACAATCTCGCGTTCACCACAGGTAAAAGCGCAATGGATCGCAATTTTCCGCTCTAAAATCGCGATGACTTCGGCGATTGTGTTATTAATGTATGTTTCCATCGCTTTGCTGGATTCGTTGCATTTTAGATTAGCCTTGCCCGATCAACCTGTGGGTGAAAAAGTCCAATACCAAGGCCAAACGCTGAGTGTTTTGGATTGGGTGTTTGATGAAATTCGCGACAAAGTAGAGCGCACCTATTCGGCGCCGTTTGCGTTAAAAGAACACAGCAGCTCCATTATTAAAACCGACGACGGCCAAATCAAACAAATGGCGCTGGATTTAAGCCACGCTGGTTCGCATCTAGCCGCGGCGGAGGATAGAAACCAAGACATTCTGCTTAAATCCCTCTGGGCAATATTCGTCGCTTTGGTATTAAGCAAATTATTCATTAGCTTGCATATTTACTGGCGCGCGCGCGTTGCGAAAATCAGCTGGCGGCAACAAGCAGGCCTGGTGCTTAAAGGTAAAACCGATTTGCCGTGGCGCACCGCCTATTTAACCTTTAGTATCGGTTTAATCGTGTTAGCTTGGCTTTATCATTTAGGCCATTATTACCATGTGCTCGGCACCGATAAAGTGGGTGGTGATGTGCTTTATCAAAGCTTCAAAAGTGTGCGAACCGGCGTATTAATCGGCGTATTAACCACCTTGGTAATGTTACCTTTGGCACTGATTTTAGGCATCAGCGCCGGTTTGTTCCGTGGTTGGATTGATGATGTCATTCAATACCTCTACACCACGTTGAACTCAATCCCCGGCATCTTATTAATCGCCGCCGCCGTGTTGGTCATGCAAACCATGATTATGAACAATCCACACTGGTTTGAAACCGCCACCGAACGTGCGGATATTCGCTTGCTAGTATTGGTGCTGATTTTAGGCCTCACCAGCTGGACAGGGTTGTGTCGTTTATTACGTGCCGAAACCCTAAAAATCAGCCAAGTCGAATACGTCACCGCCGCCCGCGCATTTGGTGTGAGCCGATTTAAAATCATCGGTCGCCATATTCTGCCAAATGTCATGCATATTGTATTGATCGCCGTAGTGTTAGATTTCAGCGCGTTAGTATTAGCCGAAGCCGTACTTTCTTATGTCGGTGTCGGCGTTGACCCGACCATGCACAGCTGGGGGAATATGATCAACCAAGCCCGCTTAGAAATGGCGCGCGAACCCATGGTATGGTGGTCGCTGCTGAGTGCGTTTATCTTTATGTTTATTCTGGTACTGGCCGCCAACCTGTTCTCTGATCGAGTCCAGCGTGTGCTAGACCCCAAAAATAATTAAGATTTTTATGTTAGGCTTGTTAACTGTATCGCTACAGGTTACAATTTAAATGATTAAAACCTTTCGGCATAAAGGTTTAAAAAAATTCTTTGAAACTGGCTCTAAAGCCGGTATTCAAGCGGTGCATGCGCCTAAGTTGTCACGACAACTTTTATTACTCAATAACGCTTCGCACCCAGAAGAAATGAATGTTGCTGGTTGGCATTACCATCCATTGGCTGGCGGATTAAAGAATCATTATGCTGTTTGTGTAGATAAGAATTGGCGTCTTACTTTTTGTTTCAATGGGGAAGATGCTGAGCTTGTTGATTATCAGGACTATCATTAAGGAAAATGAAATGAAGATGTTTTGCCCTCCGCATCCAGCGTCCATTTTACGTGAAGATATATTGCCAGAGTTAGGCCTTAGTGTGACCGAGGCCGCTAAACAGCTGGGTGTATCGCGCGTGCAGCTGTCTCGTTTACTCAATGAGCATTCAGGTATTTCCGCTGACATGGCATTGCGATTAGAACAGTGGCTTCAAACGCCTTCAGCAGAGGCCTGGTTAAAAATGCAAATGGCATATGACTTGTGGCATGTTCAACAAAAAGCAAGGCCAAGCATTCAGCCTGCCACAACAGCCATGGCTTGAAGTAGAAGGCTTTATGGCTTGGTTTGCCGCTCCAATTTAACCACCAGGCCTGGTTGAGAAGATCAAACGATATTTAATGTTTTAGGGGAAGTGCTTGTGAATAAGCCGGTTTTAGATGTCCATAATTTAGTGATTAAAGTAGGCGAAAACACGCTGATTGACCGTATTAGTTTTAGCATTCAGCCGGGTGAGATTTTTGCTTTAGTGGGCGAGTCGGGTAGTGGTAAGTCTTTAACCTCATTGGCGATTATGCGTTTATTGCCAGAGGCGTTAAACATTGAAGCCGGTGAAATTCAATTGCATCAAAAATCCCTGTTAAGTTTGTCGGAAGCGCAAATGCAAAAAGTGCGCGGCAAATCAGTCGCGATGATTTTTCAAGAACCCATGACCTCGCTTAATCCGGTAATGCGAGTAGGGGATCAAGTCTCCGAAGTGTTACGTGTGCATTTGGGCTTGTCATCCAAACACGCCAAACTGCGCACCATAGAGCTGTTTAATGAAGTTGGCATTCCAGAAGCATCAGATCGAGTGGATTGGTATCCGCATCAATTATCAGGTGGTCAAAAACAACGTGTAATGATCGCGATGGCCTTAGCTTGCGAGCCGGATTTATTAATCGCAGACGAACCCACCACCGCATTAGATGTCACCATCCAAGCCCAAGTACTCACTTTGCTGAAAAAACTGCGTGATGAACGTGGTTTGTCGATTTTATTTATCACCCACGATATGGGCGTGGTCGCGCAAATGGCCGACCGAGTTGCGGTTATGCAAAAAGGCAAAATCCTAGAAACCGCCGAATGCGAACACTTTATTACCGCGCCCACCCATCCTTACACCCAACAACTATTGGCAGATGCGCTACCAACTCGCGATTACAAACCCGCGACAAGCCAAGATTCGCTGCTGGATTTGCGAGGCTTAAAAGTGCATTTCCCGATTAAAAAAGGCTTATTACAACGCACCGTTGGTTATGTAAAAGCGGTGGACGGTGTCGATTTAGTGATTAATCGCGGCGAAACCCTAGCTTTGGTTGGCGAATCCGGCAGCGGCAAAAGCACCATCGGCCAAGCCATTTTGCGATTAATCGACAGCACGGATGGCGAAATCCGTTATCAAGATGTCGATTTAGCCAAGCTAAAAGAAAACAAAATCAAACCCTTACGTCAAAAAATACAAGTGATCTTCCAAGACCCATATTCGGCCTTAAACCCGCGTATGACCATTGGCGAAATCATTCGCGAAGGCATGGTGAGCCTCAAAGTCGGTTCGCAGAAAAAAGCCGATCAAGATGCACGCATTACCGAACTGCTAACTCAAGTAGGTTTATTGCCAGAACACAAACAACGTTATCCGCATGAGTTTTCCGGCGGTCAACGCCAACGTATCGGCATCGCACGCGCCTTAGCGGTAGAACCTGAATTAATCATCTGCGACGAACCGACCAGCGCGCTAGATGTCACCGTGCGCGCACAGGTTTTAGACCTGTTAAACAACTTACAAAAAACCTACAACCTATCCCTATTGTTTATCACCCACGACCTCTCCATCATCCCCCGCATCGCCCACCGCGTCGCCGTGATGTCAGAAGGCCGAATCGTAGAGCAGGGCGAAGTGCAATCCATCCTAGAAACCCCCCAACATCACTACACCCAAACGCTACTAGCGGCGGCACCGAGTTTTCATGACATACAGCATAGTTTGTAAAGTCGAGAAATTACACAAAGCGCTTTAGCCAATAGCAATAGCTATTCTCGGTGGAATAGGTATACCCTTAATGGCGTAAATTATTACGCATTTAATCTAGTAAGTATGGTTTTTTGAGGTAGTATTAATAAAGTTTTTTCATTATGACAGTAAATTTAGATAATATCGCATAACTAGTCTGGATGAAAGGTTATGGCGGATACTAAGGCATAACAGCCTGAAAAGCTCTTCAATATAAAATAAACCTTATACTAAATGTTAGAAGCCCCAGGAGTATAGATAAAGTGCTAGATAAGCTTAAAAATGATTATATTTTAGTTTTACTGTTTTGGTTGCTGTCCATCTTTATTTTTATGATGACAAAATCAGGCCTCGTAGCAGCATTCTCAATCTTCTATACGGGATTGCTTCCTTTCGTCTATATTGTGCTTTGGCTCTCGAAGTCAGAGATAGGGAAAAATATAAGAAAGCATGCAAAAAAGTGGCATATTGCAGTCGGCATATCATGGTTTTTATTTGCATATGCTATTTACGCTCAAAAATGGGCTGCAGGAGTTATAAATCAAGTATTTTTTGTAGACGCAAGCAATCTTGGTATTACATATACATTGCTAGCGTTTTTATTTACCCCGTTTGGAATGCTTTACCAGGAATCGATTTTATCCGGGTTGTGGAATACTTTAATTATCGCCGCAATGATTTGGGGTAGTATTTTTCCAATGCTGTTAATGCTTCCTATTCCATTTAAGAGAATTGCGTATGTTTTCGTATTTAGCTTTCTAGTTATAGGTTTTTTTTCTTTATTTATCGGAGCTGTAACTAATTTGGTAGTAAATAAAGAGCTTCTCATCAAGCGATTCGCTTTGTGGGCAGATTTTAATAATAACCACCTTTGTTCTGACAATTGGGCAAATACAACAGATAGCGTTCTTTTTTTAGGAGGAGAACGTGTTTTAATTTATCAATCTAAAAAACCAGAAAACTCTCAATTTTCTGTAAAGACTTGTAACTTTGAGAAAAGCTTCTAACAAATAAAGCAACTACGCGCCTTCGGCGCCGTACGCAGCATAGCTGCGCCAGTTATTGAGGCGTTATGTTTACTAATTAAAAAAAGGATCTTGTCATGGCTTTTATTCGAGAGCTAATTCACGTCAATGAAACTCCTCAAAATAGAACAGCAGTATCTGCCGATTACTGTTTCAATGAATCAGCATTTCAAATTCGTACATATAAAAATGGTGACATACATAGAGAAGAAGGCTCAAAACAAAATATTCAATTAAACAGAGAGATGGCTATAGAACTAAAAAATAAGCTTCAAGAGTTTTTAGATCAGTAAACATAACAGGTCGCTCAAGTAAGGATGCGCATAAATGCGCACCGATTAGCTTAGCGTTACGCGCGATAAGGAATATCCATGAAACTGGAATCTATTACACTAAAGAACTTTCGTGGTTATAAAACTGAAAGGACTATCCCAATATCAAACTTAACCGCATTTATTGGTAAAAATGATGCGGGGAAATCTTCAGTTTTTGAAGCGCTAGAGATATTTTTCAATAATAAACTAGTTAAGTGTGAAAAGGACGATCTCAATATTGAGGCGGATAATAACAAGATAGAAATTTCCTGTATTTTTTCCGAGCTACCAGACGAGCTAATTATTGATGCCGCTCATCCGACAACACTCGCAGATGAGTATTTATTGAATAGTGATGGAAAACTTGAAATTAAAAAGGTATTTGCCGCTACCGCGGCAAACCCTTCACCCAAAGTCTACATAATTTGCAATCATCCATCCGTAGCTAACGCAAATGATCTTCTGACACTTAAGCGACCACAACTAGTTACTAGAGCCAATGAAATTAACGTTCCTGAAGAAAATTATAAGGGATCTATTAATTCATCTATTCGACAGGCTATAAGAAATAACTTCGATGACCTAGAATTAACTAATACCGAGCTATTAGTAGATAAAGAAGATACGAAGAAGGTCTTTGATGCAGTTGTAAATTACCTGCCTCTCTTTGCTCTTTTTCAGTCTGATCGGAAAAGTAAGGACGATGACAAAGAAGTAACCGACCCAATGCAAATTGCAGTAAAACAAGCACTTTCGGATTTAACAGCCGAAATTGAGCATATAAAGCAAGAGGTTAGGCGAAGAGCTATAGATACTGCTGACAGAACTCTACAAAAACTTCATGAAATGTCACCAGAATTAGCGGATCAACTAATTCCTGAGTTTAAATCTGAACCCAAATTCGACTCACAGTTTAAACTATCTATTAAGTCTGAAAACAATATCTCCGTTAACAAAAGAGGTAGTGGAGTTAGAAGGCTTATTTTGCTCAATTTCTTTCGCGCTGAAGCTGAAAGAATGCGCGAAGAAAGAAATGGAAATAAAATAATATTTGCTTTTGAAGAGCCAGAAACATCGCAGCACCCTGATCATCAGGAGATGTTGATTCAAGCCTTTATTGAGCTATCGAACACTCCAAATAGCCAAATACTATTGACGACACATACTCCAGCTCTAGCTGGCTTGCTTCCTCTTGAAAGTTTAAGGTTCATTGAGAAAGATGGCCACGACAGAACTGTTGAGATGGGCACAGATCAGGTTTTTGAGAAAATTGCAGATACCCTAGGAATTCTAGCTGACCCTATTCCAAAAAATGCCACTGCTATGCTGTTAGTCGAGGGTAAAGGAGATATTACTTTCGTTAATCATACTGCCGAAAAGTTAAAAGATGGCGGTCATATTCCTGAAACTTTTGAAGATAAAAGAATTGCTATTGTACCCATTGGAGGGTGTGGAAACATCAAGCATTGGAGAACTTTGCAGCTAGCCGCCCAGTTTAATATTCCATACTGCGTGCTACTTGATTCTGATCTGGGGACAATCGAACACCAACAGAATGTTGATAAACAAACCGAGTTACATCAAGACGGGATAAAAGCCTACTTAACAAATAAGCGAGAACCTGAAAACTATATTCATCTTGATTGTCTTCAGTTACCCGCAGGAAGCACATTCTCATTTAATGATACTGATGATGCGAAAGATCTGATTGCAAGGGAAAAAGGCACCCGAAAATCTAATGTCCTTGAAAACTACTGGACATTAATGACCACAGAACAAATTAGAGATGTTGAAAAATACATTGAAAACGGCCAAGAAAAATATGAATTCACAGAAATGTTTACTGACTTTCTTAGCTTGGTCTAACGTAGCAGCGCGTAACAAGTCAAAGCACTCAGACGCAGTAAACTGCGCCGGTGTTTGAGGCGTGAGGCATATATGAAGCAGAGAACTAAATGACGGATATATCAGTTACCCTTACAGATATAGATTTTTTACGGGAAAGGTTATGTCCACTTCCCCATTAGTGAAACACTGGTAAAGTAGAGTTTTCTAGTTTTACTCGATAAGCTGCCGGTGGCAGATTACCCAGACTTTCATGGGTGCGTTCTTCGTTATAATCTAACCGCCAGAACCAAGCCATCTCCCTA
>NZ_DATCSL010000007.1:0-23675 GCF_036568485.1 Thiomicrospira sp. | reverse complement strand
CGCGAATCGAGTAGAGTTAAACACAGCCGTCGTCTCCTTTTTGAAGTCTTTCTTTGGTCGGAAATCCTTCTATCCTAGGAACTACGGCTTTTTTGTCAACCCTTCTTTATTTTATTCCGGACACCAGTGCCAGGCCTGGTGCTTAGCATTCAATTTTATGCAGAATGGGTTCAAAGCCTTGAGCTTTATATTCTCGCCAGCGCTGTCGTCCTTTTTCAATCAACTCCGCTGATTGGTCTAGCAACTCGATAGTACGTTGATAGATTTTGAATTCAGAATAAAAATCTGGATGCAAGTTAATCAACACATCGTTACCGCTGCGTGGGATGTTTGCGCCAAACAGTTGAATCGGCGCTGGGAGTGCCAGCTCAACTGCGTGGGGCAGATAGCTTGATTGAGCCCATAAGGCTTGGTCAAAGCGTTTGGCCTCTTGGATTTGCGCAAAACGTACATCAACCCGACGTGTTTGTTGTTGCGTTTTCAGCAACAGCTTGGTTAAAAAACGTTCACGTGAGGCCAAGTCACTGCTGCTGAGCACGTAAAACAGAACATCTTGACTCATATTTTACAATTGCGCCTGTTGGAGAATGAATTCCACCAAGGCCGGTACGGGGCGTCCGGTCGCGCCTTTATTTGCGCCGGATTGCCAAGCGGTGCCAGCAATATCTAAGTGTGCCCATTTTACATCTTTGGTGTAGCGCGCCAGGAACTGAGCGGCTGTGATCGTACCAGCTTCACGTCCGCCAATATTAGCCATGTCGGCAAAATTTGATTTGAGTTGTTCATCCCACTCTTCGCCTAATGGCAATTGCCAAAAACGATCATAGGTGGTATTGCCAGCTTTTAAAAGTTGATCGACCAGTGGTTGATCATTCCCAAGGATGCCAGAAACGTGATTGCCTAGCGCGATAATGCAAGCGCCGGTAAGGGTGGCGATATCAATCACCAGGCCTGGTTGGTAGGTTTTTTGCGCGTAAGTGAGCGCGTCACACAATAACAAACGGCCTTCGGCATCGGTGTTTAATACTTCGATGGTCTGGCCTGATAAGGATGTCACTACATCGCCAGGTTTCACCGCTTTGCCAGACGGCATATTCTCCGTTGAAGGGATTACGCCAACCACATTGATGTTCGGTTTTAGTTCGGCAAGTGCTTGAAATACGCCTAAAACGGTAGCCGCACCGCCCATGTCATATTTCATTTCATCCATGCTGGCGCCAGGTTTTAGAGAAATGCCACCGGTATCGAAAGTTACCCCTTTACCAACCAGCGCGATTGGAGCTTGGTCGGCCGATCCACCTTGGTATTGAATTGAGATCATTTTGGGTGGGGTATCGGTACCTTGGGCAACCGACATAAATGCTCCCATCCCCATTTCCAACATCTGCTCACGCTCAAGTACCTGAACCTTAAATCCGGCTTGTTTGCCTAAATTAATGGCGGTTTCTGCAAGATAAGAAGGGGTGCAATAGTTGCTAGGCATGTTGGCCAGGTCTTGGGTTAACGCCATGCCGATGGCGGTAGCTTGGCCCTGAGCAACCGCTTGTTTATATTCTTGACTGTCTTCAGACATAAAAGTGACTTGGCTTAATTTAGGTTCTTTGGCGCTATGTTCCCCCCGACTTTCATGTGCATAATCATAAAAACTACGCTGTAAGATGAGGCTGTTTTGAAATAAACCCCACTGGCCCAGCTGGTCATTCGGTGTCGCCAAGTGAGTAGTGTCGAGAATTTGGCAAGCCCCGCTGTTGTCCAGGGCTTTAGCCATGGCTTGAACCGCGCTTATGTAACCTTTAGCGGTCAATTTTTCTGGATCACCTAGTCCAACGAGTAGCAGGCGTGCGCCGTTTAGGATGGTTTGGTTTAATAATAATAAGGTTTGTCCGCATTTACCTTTAAAGTCGCCCTGGGCATGCAGTTTTTCAGTGAGCTCGTGCAAACCAAAACTGGCCGCCGCGCTAATCGAGCGACCTTTATCAAATACTGGTAGAACCAAGGTATCGAAGTTAGTTAGGTTTGGGTTGGCGATTAAGTTAAAATGAATTTTTTTCATTGTGCAATTCCTTTTCGGCCAGACATTTATTTACTGGGTTACTTTATAATGAATCAATTTATGGAACATTTTAACGTGAGCGAGCTCGATTTTGCGCATTCTCGATAAATATCTTTATAAAGAGCTGATGGCCACGTTTTTTGCTGTTTTGGTCGTGTTGTTACTCATCACCTTTGGTACCGAGGCGACTCGATTATTAGCGAAAGCGGTGGAGGGCAAGTTACCCGCATCCATTGTATTTCAAGTTCTAGTTTTGCAGATTCCCACCGCCTTGGAGTTAATTTTGCCTTTGGTCGCTTTGTTGAGCGTGATGTTGGCCATGGGCCGTTTGTACCAAGATCGTGAAATAGTGGTGTTAAATAGTTGCGGAATCGGTCGTGGTTATTTTCAAAAAATTATGACGCGATTTTTAATTCCGATGGTGGTTTTAACCGCGCTGGTGACCTTGTGGTTAACGCCTTGGGCGGTTAAGACCGAACGTGCTTTAATTGCGCAAGCACAAGTAACCGCCCCTTTAGCAGGCCTGGTTGCTGGACGTTTTAACAGCTTGCCACAATCAAACGGTGTGTTGTATGCGCATACGATTGGGCGAGACGGTGAGATGAGCGATATTTGGATTCGCTTAGTAGAAGGTGAGCGAGATCAAACCATCATAGCACCGCGCGGCTTTTTTGAGTGGAAAGATGATCGGTTAGCATTGGTGTTGTTAAATGGCCTTAGCTACGAAGGATTATTAGGGGGAGAGCAATTAAGTGTGCGCGAATTCGGTCGCTTCGATGGGTTTTTACCGGATTTACAGGCAAGTGTGGCACAACCCAAGCGTCAAGAAAAAAATTCATTTGCTTTATGGCAGAGTGAGACTCTGGAAGATCAAGCTATGTTGCAATGGCGTTTGGCCGTGCCATTAAGCGTGTTAGTGTTGGGGTTGGTGGCTCTCAAATTGAGTAAGACCGAACCGAGGCAAGGTCGTTTTGCAAAACTCTTTATCGCGATTGTTTTGTATGTATTTTATATGCAATCCATGATTACCCTTGACGACTGGGTGAAGGCCGGAATCTGGCCAATTGATCTAGGCTTGTGGATCGTCCCCGCCTTATTTTTGCTTTATGCGCTTGGATCGCCAAAAATTTGGTCACGGATTCCTAAGTTGAAGGTCGCTAAATGAACCGAATAGAACGTTATTTGGGTGGGGTTGTCGTGAGCCATTCCTTGTTGGTATTGTTGGTGTTGCTGGTCATTCTTGGCTTTGGCGAATTTATGATGCAGTTAGGACGGCTTTCTGATACTTATACTTTGTCGCAAGGCACACTTTATTCACTCTTAAAAATGCCAGTCTTCGGCTACGAGATTTTTCCGGTAGCTTTATTAATTGGCGCCTTAATTGGTTTAGGTGGGCTAGCCAATCATGCTGAGCTAACGGTCTTGCGGGTAACCGGTTGGTCGATTAGTCGTTTGTTCTGGGCGGTGATTAAAACGGTACTCTTATTGTGGGTAGTCGTGGCCATTATAGGTGAGTTAGTAGCTCCCAAAAGTGAAGCCTATGCGGTAAAAATTCGTGCCGAAGCTATGCAAAAAAATATCTCGGTTGGGGGTTCAGCTGGGTTTTGGATGAAAGAGCCCAATCGTTTAATTAGTGTAGAAAACGTCGTGTCGACAAAAGAAATGCGCGGCATCACAATTTACGAGTTAGATGGCCAAGCCATTTCCGGCGTTATTCAAGCCAAGCGTGCTCAATTTAAGAAAGAGCAGTGGCTGTTAAGCGGAATTACAACGCAAAAGTTAGCATTAGAGGATCGTGTGCGTTATGGTGAAAAACTTCGCAGCTTAAATTGGCAGAGTTCTCAAAGTGAGGCCATGAGGCAAGTATTTCCTGTAGATCCGGGTTTGCTAGAGCGATTACAGATTGAATCACGTTATCTTCGGGTGGATGAGTTATACCGTTATATTCAGTTTTTAAAAGCCAATGATTTGGATGCAAGTATTTACCAGTTGGAGTTTTGGCGCAAGGTGGCAACACCGGTTTCTATTTTGGGGATGATTGCTTTGGTTTTCCCCCTTATTTTTGGCTCGCAGCGCCAAGTGAGTATGGGGCAACGTATTTTTGTCGGCGTTTTAATTGGACTCGGTTTTCATTTGTTAAACCAAATGCTGGGTAATTTAAGCGTGGTTTATCAATTGCCGGCTATTTTAGGCGCATTTGTGCCTTCTTTGATTTTATTAGCCATAGCGTCTGTTTTATTTAGACGTCTGAGGTAAAGGGATGACAATCTAACCAAGTGTCTAAAACCAGGCCTGGTAATAGGAGTAGATGTGACAAAATCAACTTACCCACGTGTTCAGTTGGGCGTATCAAATTGTCTGTTAGGTGTGAAGTGTCGATATAACGGGGGGCATTCACAAGATGATTTTGTCACCGACCGACTCGCCAAATATGTCGATTTTATTCCCTTTTGTCCTGAAGATGCGGCGATGGGTACGCCACGAGAAAGTGTGCGTTTATGTCGAGTCGAGGGTGAATTGCGTGTGTTAGGTGGTAAATCGGGTGTCGACTATACGGATGGCTTGCTAGAGTACAATCACAAAATGATTGCACGCTTACAGAAAAAATCTATTGATGGTGCGGTGGTTAAGTCAAAATCACCTTCTTGTGGCTTAGACCGCATCAAAATTTATCGTCCAACTGGTGAATGGTTAGGATCAGATAAAGGGATCGGCCAAGGCCTATTTACCCAGGCTATGCAAAAAGCCATGCCGCATTTGGCGGTCGAAGACGAGGGGCGTTTGCAGGATCCATGGTTGCGAGAAAATTTTGTATTGCAATTGTTTACGCAAGCGCGCTGGCGGGAGTTCTTAGCTCAACCACCAGGCCTGGTACATTTGCAAACCTTTCATCGTCAGCATAAATTTTTACTCTTATCAAAAAATGAAGCGGTTTATCGCAAAATGGGGCCGATTGTTGCCCAAGCTAGTTTAGCGAATTGGGACGAGGTGATTGAGCAATATCAAGCTTTGCTTTATCAGGCGCTGGCGAGCAAAACACAACGCAGTAATATGCTGAATGTGTTGGAGCATTTGTATGGCTTTGTTAAAAGCCATTTGGGTGATGCCCAAAAGGCTTTATATCGTGAAACTTTAGATGAGTTCCGTCAGGGTGTCGTGCCTTTGGTGGCCATGATGAAGTTGTTGCAACAATGGGTGGCTGAGTTTGAAGTTGAGTATTTAAAGGATCAATTGATTTTTGATCCATATCCTGCCGACTTGGCGTTACGTTCGGATTTGCTGGCGTTTAAAAATTTAACAAAAAAAATGTCATCTTAGTTCGCTTAAAACTCAATTCTCAAAGACAAAAAAGCCACATTTAAACGTGGCTTTTTTGTCTGTATCAATGCGATGCTTAAAACTCGAATTTTGGTTTAGCTTCTGCATGCACTAGCGCAGGCACATCGGTTTCGAACAAGGACTCTTCTAGCCACTCTTGTTCACTAATGCGTGTCACCAATACGGCTTGCATAGCTGGGCTTTGGCCAACGATTGCAAACAAGCGACCACCTAAGTTAAGTTGGGTTTTATAGCTCTCAGGTAGGCGACCACAAGAACCGGTCAGTACGATGACGTCATAAGTTTGGTGGTCAGCCCAAGCTTGGCTGGCATCACCGAGTTTTAACTCAATGTTATCAAACTGCGTTAATCGTTCAGCGGCTGTTTTTTGCAGGCTTTCAAACAATTCAACACTGGTGACCTTGTGCGCTAAGCTCGCTAACATGGCGGTCATGTAACCGCTGCCCGTACCAATCTCTAATACACTGTCCTCTTCATGCACATCTAGAGCTTGCATAATACGGGCTTCTAATTTAGGAGCCAACATCACCTGGCCTTCACCAATTGGTAGTTCGGTGTCGGAATAGGCCAGTGTTTGCTGGTCGGACGCCACGAATTTATGGCGCGGAAGTTCTGACAGCAAATCAAGTACTAAGGGGTCAAGAACGTCCCACGGACGGATTTGTTGTTCAACCATGAAAAAACGAGCTTGATCTAAGTTCATTGTATTACCCTTTATGTACAGTGTAACCGCATCGAAACACGGTCGATTTACACCTAAATAGTTTGGATGCGTTCTAGACAGTTTTTTGCAAAACGCTGATTATAGCGAAAAATTTAATTCTAGGGGGAAGAAACAGAACGAATGCGCGAACCCTTTTGGTTGAATTTGATGCTTTATTTGTGCAATTGGTAAATTATTTTGCTGTAAAATTTTAACCCTTTTGATTTGACCGGAGTGGGTGGTGTCACAGAAGACAACTAAGCAGTTAGTGGACGCGTTGGCTCAAGTAAAGCGCTTGCCACATATGCCAGAAGCATTACTTAAGCTGAACAAGCTACTGTCCGATCCAGCCGGTGTGCATGTGGATCGAGTGGCTGAAGTCATCATGCAGGATGTTCGTTTAACGACAGGGTTACTTAAGGCGGTTAATTCATCGAAATACCAAATGGGTAAGGAGATCAAAACCCTGCCTGAGGCCATCGCACGTTTAGGTGTGAATGACTTGCGTGTATTAGCCTTGGCGATTAATTACAATGAAGCTTTTCAACCCGCGTCATCCTTGGACCGCGAGGTGTTTTTGCAACACGGTCTTTTAGCGGCACATATCGGTTCTGGCTTAGCGAAACAAGCGGGTTTGAAAATGAACCCTTACTATGGGTTTATGATAGGGCTAATGCATGAAATTGGTCAGTATATGTTGCTGCAAAGTGAGTTTATTGATTATCAAGCGGTACTAGAAGCCAGTCATCATAAGCTGTCATCGCTTGTGACCTTGGAAAATAAAATGCTGGGTTTTTCGCATGCCAATATTGGGGCACGTTTGCTCAAAACCTGGGGTTTTCCTAAGGATGTTTACATGGGCGTTTTGGGTCACCACTCCCCGCATTTATTGGAAACAGCTTTTCAGCGTCCGGCTTACGTGGGGTTTTTAGCTGAAGTCGGCGCACTTTATGTTCAGGGGCAGAATGGTTTGGTTCAAAGTGATAGCGAAAAACTTGGTGCCACGACCTTGCGTGTTTTGCAGCGCTTTAACCTAACACAAGATAACTTTGTGACGATTATCGAAAAAGCACAAGAGCAAGCAAAGTCTTAGTTTAGTTCAACTAAATTTTAAGGTTGGTGGATTAAGTGTTTGCTTATTCCGTGTTATAATTTAACGTTTTCATTTTTCAATCAACTGGTTGTGAGAGATATATGCCTGTTATTACCTTGCCCGATGGCTCAAAAAAACACTACGACTCCGCCGTGTCAATTATGCAGGTGGCGCAGGATATTGGTTCTGGGTTGGCCAAGGCAACCATTGCAGGGCGTGTTAACGGCCGTTTAATGGACGCTTCAGATCTGATTCAGGATGACGCAGATTTACAGATCGTCACACTAAAAGACGAAGATGGCTTACATATCATGCGCCATTCTTGTGCGCATTTATTGGGTCATGCATTAAAGCAATTACACCCTGATGCAAAAATGGCGATTGGGCCGGTGATTGATAATGGCTTTTATTATGATGTTGAAACGGACGAGTCGCTTACACCAGATGATCTGGAAACGATAGAAAAACGCATGCAAGCTTTGGCTAAAACTGGTTATGCGGTTGAAAAGAAAATGACGTCTCGTGATGAAGTGATCGCAACTTTCAAAGCACGTAATGAAGATTATAAGCTTGAGTTAGTGGCTGATTTGCCGGATGAAAAAGAGTTTGGTCTCTACCATCATGAAGAATATGTCGATATGTGCCGCGGTCCACACGTGCCGAATATGACCCATATCAAAGCGTTTAAGTTGACGCATCTAGCAGGCGCGTATTGGCGTGGAAACTCGGATAATAAAATGCTGCAACGCATTTATGGCGTTGCGTTTGCCTCTAAGCAGGAATTAGCCGACTACCTTACGATGATGGAGGAAGCGGAAAAACGCGACCATCGTAAACTCGGAAAATTGTTGGACTTGTTCCATATTGAAGACATTGCACCTGGGATGGCGTTTTGGCATCCGAAAGGCACGACTTTATATCGTGTGGTAGAAGATTACATGCGCGAACAATTAAGTCATCACGGTTATGACGAAATTCGCACGCCGTTAATTATGGATCGTGTTTTGTGGGAAAAGTCTGGTCACTGGGACAAATTTAAAGACAATATGTTTACCACTCATACTGAGCACCGAGATTATGCGGTTAAACCGATGAACTGCCCGGGTCATATCATGGTTTATAACCGTCAGTTACATAGTTACCGTGACTTACCTGTGCGAGTGGCTGAATTTGGTACCGTGCATCGCAATGAAGCCTCGGGCACATTGCATGGTTTAATGCGTGTTCGTTCGTTTACCCAAGACGACGCGCATATTTTTTGCACCGAAGACCAGATTAAGTCGGAAGTTCAAGCTTGTATCGACATGGTTTACCGCACTTATGCCGATTTTGGCTTTGACCAAATAGAAGTCAAGTTTTCCACGCGCCCAGAACAACGTGTGGGCAGCGATGAGGTTTGGGATCGTGCTGAATCAGCTTTGGAGCAAACCTTAAAAGACGCGAATCTAAATTATGAACTGCAGCCGGGTGAGGGTGCGTTTTATGGCCCAAAAATTGAGTTCAGTCTTCGTGATTGTATTGGCCGTGTATGGCAGTGTGGCACGATTCAGTTAGACTTTTCTATGACACAAGGCGAGCGTTTAGATGCGGTTTATGTTGGTCAAGATAATGAAAAACATCACCCGGTCATGATTCATCGAGCCATTTTAGGTTCGTTAGAACGTTTCGTGGGTATTTTGATTGAACACTATGAAGGAAAATTCCCAACTTGGTTGGCTCCGACTCAAGTCGTGATTGCGCCAATTTCACAAACCCATGCAGATTATGCGGCTAAATTTGCTGAAAATCTGAAAAAACAGGGGTTTAGAGTCGAAACAGACTTGAGAAATGAAAAGGTTGGGTTTAAAATTCGCGAACATACTTTACAACGTGTGCCGTATATTTTGGTCGTTGGTGATCAAGAAGTACAGGATGGCACAGTAAATGTGAGAGCACGAGGTGGAGATAACTTAGGAAGTTACTCTCTAGAAGCTATGTTGGATCTATTGATGCGAGATATTTCGAATCTAGGTCGCAATGTGGACCAAGTGCATTGAATATAATGGTTGGAGGATAAAACTATCGCTGTAAGAAGAGGTCGACCAAGACCACAACAACCCGAAGCACCTAAAGATAATATCAACGAAGCGATTACCGCTAAAGAGGTGCGTTTAATTGATCAGGACGGTGAGCAAGCGGGGATTAAATCCATTGCTGAAGCCTTAGAAATGGCGGCCGAAGCTGGTTTGGATCTAGTAGAAATTACAGCGAAAGCCGACCCGCCCGTATGTCGAATCATGGACTACGGCAAATACATTTATCAGCAACAGAAAAAACAGCACGATGCTAAGAAAAATCAAAAGCAAGTGCAAGTAAAAGAAGTTAAGTTTCGCCCAGGAACTGAGGAAGGGGACTATCAGGTAAAGCTTCGCAACCTGATGCGTTTTCTTGAACAGGGTGATCGCGTCAAGGTAACCATTTGGTTCCGTGGTCGTGAAATCACTCATAAGGAACTGGGAATGAAAATGTTGGCGCGCGTTCGGGAAGATGTTCAAGAGGTTGCGACCGTTGAACAAGAACCGAAGATGGAAGGTCGTCAGATGCAAATGATGATTGCGCCAACAAAAAAAGGTAAGTAAGTAAATTTTAATTTACTGAAATCCACTACAACAATCGGCTTTTAACCCTCGGGTTAATTGACTGGTGCAGCTCCCTCAGTGCTGTTCGTTGTTCCGACTGACCTCTTGACGGTGATACGTTGAGAGGTTGTTTGTTTAAAGGCAGACAAAATAGATAGGTTATTAACCACTAGCTATAATGTCCAAATGCGGAGTTTGACATGCCAAAAATTAAATCACACAGTGGCGCAGCTAAGCGCTTCAAAAAAACTGGTTCAGGCCGTTTCAAGTGTAAACAAGCTCACTTGCGTCATATCCTGACTAAAAAGTCGACCAAGCGTAAGCGCCAATTACGTGCGCCTAACATGATCCATGACCACGATGTGGCAATGGTTCGTCGTATGCTACCGTACCTATAGTCAAGGAGATTAGAACATGGCAAGAGTGAAAAGAGGCGTTGTGGCGCGTAAAGCCCACAAGAAAGTATTAAAGCAGGCTAAAGGTTACTACGGTGCCCGTCGCAAGCAATTTACTACGGCCAACCAAGCGGTAATTAAAGCAGGTCAATATGCTTACCGTGACCGTCGTCAAAGAAAACGTCAGTTCCGTCGTTTGTGGATCGCGCGTATCAACGCAGCGGCACGCATCAACGGTATGACATATAGCCGTTTCATCAACGGTTTGAGCAAAGCTGGTGTAGCGGTGGATCGTAAGGTGTTATCTGACATCGCGATTCATGATGCACCTGCGTTTGCTGCGATAGCTGAAAAAGCGAAAGCGGCTTTAGCTTAAGCATCAAGCAAGGTTCAAATGGAAGGGGCATCATGCCCCTTTTTTGTCACACATTTTAAAGTGAGTGAGTCATTTGTAAGTGGATTTAACTACCAGGCCTGGTGGTCTGAAATCG
This sequence comes from Thiomicrospira sp., assembly GCF_036568485.1. Lineage (GTDB taxonomy): Bacteria > Pseudomonadota > Gammaproteobacteria > Thiomicrospirales > Thiomicrospiraceae > Thiomicrospira. The sequence goes on along the minus strand of NZ_DATCSL010000007.1, from coordinate 12,983 downwards.
ATTTACAAATGGTTTTACTATGGAAAAGTCACATGCAATCAACCCTTCAAAATATTCTAGATCACGCCAAACAAACAATTGAGAAAACCACTGAATTGGCTGACTTAGATCAGCTGCGTGTCGAGTTCTTAGGCAAGAAAGCACAAATAACCGGGCTCATGAAAACACTCGGTCAGTTAAGTGCGGAAGAGCGCCCTTTAGCGGGTCAGTGGATTAATGAAGCCAAACAAAGCATTCAGCAGTTAATTTCGAACAAAAAAACTGAACTAGAATCCGCCAAGTTAGAGGCGAAATTGGCGCAAGAGTCGATTGATGTTACCTTGCCGGGGCGTCGATTAGATTTGGGTGGTCTGCATCCGGTTACACGTACTTTGCGTCGTATTGAATCTCTGTTTGCCCGTTCTGGTTTTGAAGTCGCGACGGGCCCTGAAATTGAAGATGACTGGCATAACTTTGGTGCTTTAAACATTCCAGAAACCCATCCGGCGCGTGCGATGCACGATACGTTTTATATTGATGAGTCAACCGTATTACGTACCCACACCTCGGGTGTGCAAGTTCGTATTATGGAAAACAACCAGCCACCGATTCGAATTATTGCGCCGGGTCGTGTGTATCGTTGCGATTCCGATCAAACGCATACCCCGATGTTTCACCAGATTGAAGGTTTGATTGTTGAAAAAGACGCCAACTTCGCACAATTGATGAATTTGCTGACGGACTTTTTACGTCACTTCTTTGAAGACGAAAAATTAAAAACCCGTTTTAGACCTTCTTATTTCCCTTTTACTGAGCCATCTGCCGAAGTCGATATTGCGACCGATTTATTTGGCGAGGGGCGCTGGGTAGAAGTATTAGGTTGTGGCATGGTTCACCCAAACGTACTTAAAAATGTCGGTATTGATCCAGAAGAATATACTGGTCTGGCTTTTGGCTTAGGCGTCGAGCGCTTGGCGATGTTGCGTTACGGGGTAAAGGATTTGCGTCAGTTTTTTGAAAACGACCTGCGTTTCTTAAAGCAGTTTAAATAGATTTTTAACCAGGCCTGGTGCTTGCTGCGCGACGTTTGCTATACAAAGCGTCGTGGTTAAAAGACGAAAAATAGAGTTAAGATAATGAAATTAAGTGAACAATGGTTAAGAAGCTGGGTTAATCCAGATTGGGATTCAAATACATTAGCCGAGGCCTTAAGTTTGGCCGGCTTAGAAGTCGATGCGCTTGAAGTGGTCGCACCTGAGTTTTCGGGTGTGTTAGTCGGTCAAGTGGTGGCCGTCGAAAAACATCCAGATGCTGAAAAACTAAACGTTACAAAAGTCGATGTCGGCCAAGCTGAGCAGTTACAGATTGTGTGTGGTGCACCCAATGTGGTGGTCGGCATGAAAGTGCCCTGCGCGGTCGTGGGCGCCAAATTGCCCGGCGACTTTAAAATTAAGAAAGCCAAGTTACGCGGTGTCGAATCATTTGGCATGTTGTGCTCAGGCGATGAACTCGGTTTAGAGCAAGATTATGACGGCTTAAAAGTCTTGGCCGAAGACGCACCGATTGGTGAAGACATTCGGGTTTATTTGAATTTAGATGACATGATGATTGATGTCGACTTAACCCCAAACCGTGCAGATTGTTTAAGTGTAGAAGGTTTGGCACGTGAGTTGGCGGTAGTCAGTGGGGCGGTGTTTAAACAGCCCTATGCGGATAATCAAGTCGCTACAGCAGGGGCATGTAGCCAACAAGTGGTGGTTGAAGACCACCAGGCCTGCCCTAAGTATTTAGGTTGTATCGTTGAGGGATATGATGCCAAGGCCGCGACGCCGGATTGGATGATTGAACGTCTAGAACGTTCGGGTTTACGCCCAATTAGTTTAACCGTCGATATTACCAACTATGTGATGCTGGAGCTGGGTCAGCCGATGCACGCGTTTGATGCCGATAAACTACAAGGTAAAATTCAAGTGCGTCAGGCCAAATCAGGCGAGTCTGTTGTTACGCTGGACGAAAAACAACTGACCCTAAACGAGAATACCCTGGTGATTGCTGATGACTCAGGTGCGATTGCGTTAGCCGGTATTATGGGTGGTTTGTCGACTTCGGTTACCGATTCAACTCAACGCCTATTTTTTGAATGCGCGCATTTCTCGCCCTTAGCAATTGTAGGCAAAGCGCGTCAATATGGTTTACATACGGATTCATCACACCGTTTTGAACGAGGGGTCGATCCGTTATTGCCAGAGCGTGCGTTAGCGCGTGCTTTAGACTTATTAGGTCAAATTGCCGGTGGCAGGGTGTCGGAATGGGTCAAAGTCATGGATGCCAGCACGATGCCACAGCCGAGCGTGATCGAATTGCGTCGTGCGCGTTTGCACCAGCTACTCGGTGCAGTGATTGAAGATCAATTTATTACTGACATCCTAACTCGACTGGGTTGTGAGGTATCCTCTACACAAACAGGTTGGCAGGTGGTGGCGCCATCTTATCGCTTTGATATGCAAATTGAAGTCGATTTGATTGAAGAAATTGCACGAGTGTATGGTTATAACAACCTGTCGTCCGCTCAAGTGAATATGCCATTGAGTTTAAAGCCGCTGCCAGAATCTGAGCAAGACACACAAATGTTACGTCAGGCGATGGTGCAACGGGGTTATCACGAGGTGATTACCTACAGCTTCGTAGAAGAAGCTGCATTGCAAAAGCTATCACCAGAAATTCCATATGTGTTGTTACAGAATCCGATTTCTGAAGATATGAAAGCGATGCGAACCAGTTTGTTTCCTGGTTTATTGCAAACGATTAGTTATAATCAAAAACGTCAACAAAGCCGTGTACGCTTATTTGAAACCGGTTTAATCTTTAGTCGCGAAAATACTGAAATCCAGCAAACCCCAGTCATGGGGGGGGCGATTTGTGGTGATGTGGCGCCATTTGGTTGGAGCGAAGACTCGCGTTCTGTCGACTTTTTTGACTTGAAAGGTGATGTAGAAAACCTATTAGCCATGAGTCACTTGCATGGCCAAGTGCGTTTTGTCACGAGCCAGTCACCAGAGTTTCATCCAGGGCAATGTGCCGCGATTATGTTGGGCGAACAACACATTGGCATAATGGGACAATTGCATCCACAATGGCAAAAATCGTTCGGCTTGAATGGCGTGGTATTCATGTTCCAAATATTCATGGATAGCTTGTTAACCATGCAAGTACCGGCCGTCACAGGTATTTCTAAGTTCCCAGAAGTACAACGCGATTTAGCCTTGCTGGTGGAGCGCAGTGTGTCGGTTCAAGCCTTAACCGATGCGATTTATCAAGTCGATTCAGATTTGCTTAAAAACGTGCAGGTATTTGATATTTACCAAGGTCAAGGTGTCGCCGAAACCCATAAGAGCGTCGCTTTGAGCTTGAAAATTCAGCATCAAGATCGTACCTTACAAGATGAAGAGGTCGATGCGTTAATTCAACAAGTTATTGAAAAAACTCACCAAGCGGTGGGTGCTCAATTAAGATAAAGGACAAAATAGCCATGGCCACTTTAACAAAAGCCGAAATTTCAGAATCTCTGGCGGATATGTACGGTTTTAACAAACGTGAATCTAAAGAACTTGTTGAACAGTTTTTTGATGAAATTACCGATGTGTTAGTCGGTGGTGAGTGCGTTAAAATTTCTGGGTTTGGAAACTTCGAATTGAGAGATAAAAATTCACGCCCAGGTCGTAATCCGCGCACGGGTGAAGAGGTTCCGATTACCGCGCGTCGTGTGGTAACCTTTAAGCCAGGCCAAAAACTAAGAGCGCAAATAGATAATGCCTAACACCAAATCCAGTACGCAATCGCAGTTGGAAATTGATCTGCCGGACAAAAAGTACTTCACCATCGGTGAGGTCAGTCAGATTTGTCAGCTCAAATCTCACGTGTTGCGTTACTGGGAACAGGTGTTTCCACAACTTAACCCCAATAAACGTCGAGGTCGGCGTTATTACCAAAAAGCCGATGTGGAGCTTTTAATCGAGATTAAAAGTTTGTTACATGATCAGGGTTACACCATTCCCGGCGCAAAAGCCCGTTTAAGCCAAGCCAACTATACGCAAGGTTTAATTGAGGGTTCTACTCAGGATGAAACGGCAACCAGCTCACTCGACAAAATTAAACAGCTTCATACGGAACTCTTAACATTTAAACGTTATCTTCAACAACGCTACTGAGCGAAGTACTTATATAGCCAAGCTCCTTAGTCGCCAATCCTGGTTAGACTTTCCAAATATTTCTGTTAACATTGCTTCGCTAAATAGCGCGAGTTTGATATTTTTAGCTAGGTAGATATCAGCCCCCTTGTAATAGCCATTTTTATACTTTTCACAGGTAAACAGTGTGACCTCATCAGATAAAGCGCCATCCATTTATTCGAAAATAGAAAACTTTTTGTCGGGGCAAGCGCCTTCTAAATTTGCGATGGTGTGGTTTTTTATTCTCATCATTGCATTACTCTATGTATGGCCCGCTTTTTATTTACCTTTGTTTGATATGGACGAAGGCGCTTATGCGGCGGTTTCCAGAGAAATGGCTTTGACAGGGCAGTGGTGGGCGACCATGTTAAATGGCGAACCATTTTTTCATAAACCCGTGCTGATGTATTGGTTGCAATCCATTGGTTTGTTTTTAGTTGGAGATGGCAACTTAGCTTATCGCTTGCCATCTTTGGTTGCGCTGGGTATCTGGTTATGGGCAACCTTCGCATTTTTACAACGTCATGTAGATCATCAAACCGCCTGGATAAGCGTTTGGATTGGGTTATTCAGTGCCGGTATCGCAGTCATTTTTAAAGCGGCCATTCCGGATGCTTGGTTGATTTTATTCATCTCCTTAGCCATGTATAAGGCCTTGGACTTCCTCGCCAGTCAGCGTGAAGCTGATCTGAATTGGGCGTTTGTTTGGACTGGTTTTGGCATGCTAGCCAAGGGCCCTGTTGCATTAGTGATTGTCGCGGGCGCATTGTTTATACACCTGGTAATCGGTCGTAAATGGCCAGTTTTAAAGCAAATGATTTTAGCCTGGAAAGGTTGGTTGTTGCTGGTGTTAATTGCACTGCCTTGGTATCTGTTGCAGGTCGCCTTATTTGGCCAAGACTTTATTAATGAGTTTTTTGGTGTTCACAATGTGGGCCGCTTTATGAATCCGATGGAAGGGCATAGCGGTAATCCACTTTATTATGTTGTTGCTTTGCTCTTTTTGACCTTACCGTTTTTTGCTTTATTGGCGCAAGCCATTCTTCCCTGGTGGAAATGGTCTAAGCAGTCAACGCTTTGGCAAGTTATGGCCATTTGGTTTTTATTAGTCTTGGTGTTCTTCACGCTGGCGGCGACAAAATTGCCACATTATTTAATGTATGGTGTGCCACCAGTGCTTATTGCGATGGCCTATTATGTTAGGCAGCAAGGCACGCGTTGGGGCTTAGGTTTAACTTTGATTATAGTGGCTGGCTTGTTAGCGAGTGTACCTTGGTTGGTCGAATGGGGAATGACCAGTGAGAATAACCGCTATTTAGTCGAAACCTATGGGCAAGCGACTCAACATATTACAGCGGGTTATTTTGGCTGGTTGGCTTTATTAGCCATAGCAGGTCTGGTGCTTTTATGGAGCAAGTGGGGAAGTGTGACAAAAGTTGTTGTCGCCGGTATGACGATGACCCTGGCGTTAAATTATGCGGTATTAAACTATGCGGCTGAGCTGCAACAAAAACCGATTGTAGAAGCCGCCAACTATGTAAAAGAAAATAAGATTAAAGTGGTAACCTGTTGCATTGAAATGCCGAGTTTTAATGTGGTGGCGCAGCAGATGACACCCGTGAGAATGCCAACATCCGGTGAAATTGTGTTTGGTAAAACCTACGAATTACAAGACCGCTTTAAACAAGTGGAATGGGTATGGCAAGGCCGAGGCGTTGCACTTGCCAAAGTCATTGAGGAATAAGTTATGCAATCAAAAAAACCGTCGGTTTCCCGCCAAGGTCGTGGTGTGGTGTTATCCGATTTAGATCAAGACTCAGTCTCACGCGTGGATTTGTCGATCGTGGTGCCTTGTTACAATGAAGAAGCCGTTATTCCGATCTTTTTAACCACCATTGAACCCATTTTAAAAAGTCTTGAATTAAGTTACGAACTCGTATTCGTCAATGACGGCAGTCGCGATAACACCTTAGGTGTATTGCAACAGGCTAAGTCGGATTATCCTCAGATTCGCATTATTAACTTTTCACGCAACTTTGGTAAAGAAGCCGCTTTATCTGCGGGCATCGATTTTGCGGAAGGTAAAGCACTGATCCCGATGGATGTGGACTTGCAAGACCCACCAGAACTGATTCCAGAAATGGTACGAATTTGGCGTGAAGATGGCATAGACGTCGTGTTAGCGAAACGAACCGATCGCAGCAAAGACAGCTTTTTTAAACGCTGGAGTGCCAACATTTTTTATCGTCTTAATAACCTGATTTCAGTTAATCGCATTCCAGAGAATGTCGGTGATTTTCGTTTGGTTTCACGTCGCTGTGTGGAAGCGATTAAGTTAATGGGCGAAACCCAGCGTTTTATGAAAGGTATTTTTGCCTGGGTTGGCTTTAAAACTCATACGATTGAATATCAGCGTGATGAACGTCAAGCCGGTCAAACCAGCTTTAACGCCTGGAAACTTTGGAACCTAGCCTTAGAAGGGATTACCAGCTTTTCAACTGCCCCTTTGCGTATTTGGTTATACGTGGGTTTAATCGCTTGGTGTTTGTCTATCCTTTATGGCTCTTGGATTATTCTGCGCACCCTAATCTATGGCGTCGACTTGCCGGGTTATGCATCGATGTTTACCGCGATTTTATTTTTAGGCAGCACCCAGTTAATTGTATTGGGCGTCATCGGTGAATATATTGGACGTATTTATCTAGAAAGCAAAGGCCGCCCTTTGTACATTGTTGAAGACGAATACTAAGTCGTGATCAAGCAGTTTAGTCGCTATAGCTTAGTAGGCGTGGCCAACACCGCCGTGCATTGGTTGGTGTTTGCGTTGCTTTTTATGCTGGGCTTAAACCAAGCGACTTCTAATGGTTTGGCGTTTCTGGTCGCCGCCAGCTTGTCTTATGTTTTGAATGCGCATTACACCTTTGATAAAAAACCTCACAAAAGAGGTTATGCGTTTTTTGTACTGAGCATGGGTCTGGTGAGTATTTGGGTTGGTTGGCTTGGTGATGTATTTGAATGGCCAGCCATTGTGACCTTGGTACTGTTTTCATTAATTAGCTTGGTATTAGGTTTCGCTTGGTCCAAATGGATCATTTTTAAACACTATCACTAGTGTTAAAATAGACACCCACTCCCTTTTCTAGCCTATCCAAACCACCTCTTATGTCTTATCTGCTTAGTTTGCACCCAACTTAGGTCTTGACAAGGGGTGTATAATATTCTTATTTAGTTGTTTTTAAGCATTGGCCACTGAAGGAGCCTTTTATGTCGGATATTCCATTAACAAAACGTTCGGTTATGACCCTGTTTTCTGATCCTCGTAGTCCGAATTCTCACCGTGTACGTTTGGTGGCAAAAGAAAAAGATATTCCAATGGATGTGATCGAAGTGGATCCAGATAACATGCCAGAAGATTTAGTTGAGTTAAACCCTTACGGAAGCTTACCGACCTTAGTTGATCGTGAATTGATTTTATACGATGCGCAGGTCATTATCGAATATCTAGACGAACGTTATCCGCACCCGCCATTAATGTCAGTTGACCCGATTTCTAAAGCACGTTCACGTCAGCAATTGCGTCAAATTGAAACCGAATGGTATCCATTAGTTGAAACCATTGTGCGTAATGAGAATGCCGATGCTGTTAAACGTGCGCGTCGTGATTTAACCGAACGTTTGATTCAGATGATTCCGGTTTTTGCGCATAAAGACTTCTTTATGAGTGACGATTACACTTTAGTGGACGCAAGTTTAGCCGTATTGTTATGGCGGTTGCCTTCATTAGGTATTGAGTTACCTAAATCAGCCAAAGCGATTACAGACTATTCAAACCGTCTAATGGAACGCGAAATGTTTAATGAAAGCTTGTCGGATGATGAGCTGGATATGAATGACGCTTAATAAACCATTGAACGCTTGTTAAGTTGTAAGCAATAGGACTTTTATTATGATTTCAAATCGCCCTTATTTGATTCGAGCTGTTTATCAATGGATTGTTGATAATGAGTGGACGCCACATGTGCAAGTGGATGCCAACTACCCTGGGGTAGAGGTGCCGCTTGAATTTGTGGATGATGGGTTTATTGTGTTAAATGTTTCGCCTACAGCCGCTCAAGCGGTGGATTTAAGTAATGACTGGATTAGTTTTCGCGCACGTTTTCAAGGTGTGGAGCGCAAAATTGGTTTTCCACCAGAAGCGGTGCATGCGATTTTTGCACGTGAAAATGGTCAAGGCATGCCATTTCCACCGGAAGCTTATCCAGAAGAGACGGCAAGCCAACCTAAGTCTGACAAACCTAAACGTCCGAGTTTAAAAATCGTGAAATAAAACGATTAATTAATCTAGCCGAACGGTTGGATGATGTCTAACTCTTGAAACGCGGCTTTGACCGCGTTTTTATTTTGCTCTAAAAATAACAACTTTAAATTTGGTCCCGCATCCATCGTAAAGTAGACTTCAACGCCTTGTTGGCGAAGCTGCCACACCTTTTGCATCGCCAATACGGATTCGGCTTGCCAATATAATATCGGCGGCCAGGTGGCGATCATGGTGGCGTGCATAGATAACGCATTATGTTCGGCGGTTTCGCCTAATAGGGTAAAGTCTTGTTGTTGAATCGCTTGTTGAATCAGCTTTACTTGGCGTTCGGCTTGCGCCGGCCAGGCCTGGTAGAGTTCGCAAGTGTTGACGGTTTGCTGCATGCCAAGGGTCGAGCCAATCGGTTTTTCAGTCGTATCAATTTTAACCAAACCAATGCAAAATTCTTTCCAAGTTTGCGGCAGGGCTTCAGCAAAAGAATCCATGCCGTCTTGCGCTTGGCCTTTGTGCCAAATCGCAAAGCCATCAAACAATGAACGGCTTGCACTGCCGCTGCCTAAACGCGCCAAAATCGACAGTGAACGCAGATCCAACTGCCAATCAAACAAATCATTCAAAGCTTTCACCAAAGCCGCATAACCCGAAGCGGAAGACGCCAAACCCGCTGCTGTGGGAACCGAATTAATGGTGTCGATTTTAAAAAATTGGTTAGTGGGTCGAAAAAAATCCAAATAACGGCTTAAACGTCGGGCAAACTCAGAATCCTTAGCTAAGCGTTGACCATTCAACCAGGCCTGGTCCTCGGTATGTTCACTCGCCTCAAGTAAGCTTAAATGCGTCTGCGTTCCCAGGCCTGGCAAACTAATGGATAAGCTCGAATTGGTGGGTAAATTAAGTGATACTTGGCGTTTGCCCCAATATTTACTGAGTGCAATATTAACTGGGGCCTCACCAAAACCGAGTGTTTTAGTGGGGGCTCGGTTTGGGATTAATTGCTGGACAATCTGTTGCGCGCTCAAGGCTTGTGAATTGCTCATAATGTGACCTGGGTTTGATGATTGCGGACTTGTGAAATACATTCGGCTGGGCGTGAATGAATGCGGGTGTTCATAATTTTATAGGGTGGAAGCGCGTTGATATGACCGAATCCTATCACACAGTCGCCTAATCCTGAACCGGATATTTTGGCGGCCGGTAAACGTGTGCTGAGTTGGACAAGAATGTCATCTAATGTCGGGTCGCTGACACCCAGTTGCGTCATGAGTTGTTGGTAATGCTCCACTTGCTGGTAAAACGCAGAATCTTGAGCTGCATTGGGTTTTATTAAGCTCTGGTAAGCTGAGCGCGTTGTGTCACCCATTTCTTGATACAGGGCTTGTAGGGCTTCAGGCCGATCCGCCCAATTCTCGGCCACTTGAGCCAAAACTTGGCTAGTGGGCGTCTTGTATCCGCTGTAGACCAAGCATAAATCCAGTGAAACCGGGATGGGTTGAATGCATTGTTTAGTTGGATCAAAAAACACCAAGCCACCGGTTAAGCTGGCGGCTAAATCCGCGCCCGAACCCCGGCCTTGCACATCTAATATACAGCGATGCCCAAGCTCAAAACGCGCCCAATCATTCAGTTCTAATTGACAAATCCTTTCCAGCCCAACCAGAGATGCGGCTAATACCGCGGCCGAACTGCCTAACCCCCAATCATCGGGGAATTCACTGTGGATGCGTAACGTCCAGCCTTGCGCTAACTTCGGCGCAACGGCTTTTAAAGCGGCCAGTACAAAACGCAGTTTGGGATGATCTTCAATTTGATCTAATGAGGTTGTGAAATGGGCGAGTTCGGAAATAAATTCTAGCTGTTGGTCATCGCGCGGTGACCATTCAATCTGAATACGTGGCGCTAAGCTCGCGACTAAAGCGGGTTGACCGTAAACCACACTATGTTCACCCATTAGCATCACGTTCGCGGGGGCGCTGCTAATATACTGAACCGGGTTTTGAGCGGATTTTGGCGGCATTATTTCTCCTTTAATCGGTTTGGCAACGCGCGCCTTGTTGGTCTATTTGGATTTTTTGGCAGGTGTAACCCCATTGTGTACATAAGTCGGTTGGGTTTTGTTCACATAACGCCATCACGACCCCAGCTTGATCACCGGAAATACTGCCCGCACCACATACTTTGGCCGCGCAATTCGGTGTTTGTTGGAGCTGCTGAATAAACTCAGCCACTTTAGTAGGCACCACGCCGATTTTTTCTAATAAGGTTTGATTAGCGCGAACCGCCTGTTTTAAGGCCGCACCATCGTGGGCTAGCCAGGCTTTGTGTATCTCGTTGGTGCATTCAGTAAAGGCTTGCCATAAATCCTTATCTTGTGCATGCTGTGCTTTGACTTGGCTGACACATTCACCGGTTGTGCTGTTTGGTTCGCCAGTGTCAATCAACCAGGCCTGGAAGCGGTGCGATGGCAGATTCTGTAGTGCTTGATGTTGTTGAAAACGTACTAATCCACCATACATCACACTCACTGGATCTAAACCGCTGGATTGGCCGTGCTGGCGAGATTCAACGGTTTGCGCTAAAGCGAGTAGGGCGGATTCGTTTTGAATATTATGATGCTTAAACAGCCCACTCAACAGGCTCACAATAACCGATGCCGAACTGCCTAACCCACGCCCCGCCCAAACATTGGATTGGATATTGATTGTCCAGTGACCCGGCTGAAGTTTAAAATGCTGTTCGAAATGGAATAAGCATAATAAAATCAAATCAAAAGGTTGTTGGCAAACTTTGCGGATGGATTGCAGACCTTTCTCGAAGGCGATAAATCGAGCCTCGATCTCCATAGCTTGATCCCAAGCTTCACTAAACGACCAAGCCTGGTGCTTCCCATAATCGGTTAATTGAATCTCGATTTTCTGATGGGTACTGGGTTGGAATTTGAGCTGAGACTCGGTGGTTAAATTAATTGCCATACTCAAAGCAGGCGCGTCGTATAGAACAGCATGCTCGCCACTGAGGATCAGTTTTGCGGGCACGGTACAGCGCGTTATCATGCTTTATTGACCCGTTTTAAGGTAACAACGTTTATGGTCTTGAATGCCGCTTAAACGGAAAGGCCCAGCATGGTATTCAGGGAAGGTAATATTGGCTTGGTTAGGCTCGGTGTGATGATACAGGTCTAGGTATTGTTGATAGGTGAGTGGACTGCGCGCTTCAATACTACGTTGATGCTCGCGAGTCATCAGCACGGATTGATAACCCGGCTGAATCACGCCACTAAAAAATTCGGCCACACAGCCAGAACCATAGCTAAAAAAGCCGATGCGTTGATCGTCTAAATTGGGTTTGTGATCAAGTAGCGAGCAAAACCCCACAAACAGCGACGCACTGTAACTGTTGCCAATCACTCGGTTATAGACTTGGCTGGCGGCGACTTGTTGACTGGTTTGTTGATCGGTTTGCTTTAGACCGACTTGTTTAACCAATTGCTTATGGGCTTTTTCAGCCATTTTGGTAAATGGAATGTGGTAACAAAACTGTTGAATATCTTCAAAGCCACGACCGGTTTCTTCGGTGAAATGTTGCCAGGCAAACTTAAGGCTGCTGAGATAAACCTTGGTAGAGTATTTACCATCCACCAATGCGGTTTCGCGATGATTAGGACGCCAAAAATCCATTACATCTTCAGTATGGTAGCCCGAACCCGCTTCAATCGCTAAAATACGTGGCTCGGTTTTTACCAGCATAGCCACCGCACCACAACCTTGGGTCGCTTCACCGGAGGTATCTAAGTCGTAGCGAGCAATGTCAGCCGCAATCACCAATACTTGCTCTTTTGGATTGGCTTTAACGGTATTAACCGCCATCTGCAGGGCGGCGGCGCCAGCATAACAGGCGTGTTTGAGTTCAATCACGCGGCAACGATTTGGCAGATTTAACAGACTGTGCACAAAGGCACCCGCCGATTTAGATTGATCAACCCCAGATTCGGTCGCAAAAAAAACCGCACTGATTTTGTCGCGCTCGACTTGAGCCAAAATAGGCTCGGCGGCTTTCGCAGATAAAGTTACGATGTCTTCATCCGGCGGTGCAATCGACATTTTTTCTTGGCCAATGCCGACCAGATATTTATCCACATCTTGGTTTTTTTGTTGCGCAAAAACATCCAACCCAAGATAAAAATCTGCGGTCGCAAAATGGATTAAATCTATGCCGACATTCTGACTCATAACCTAGGGTTCGTTCCGCCGTTACTGCGCAAAAGATGCGCGTCGTTTAAAAATAATGATTCTATATTGGCTGCACCCAATAAAAATTGTGCAACCTGAAACTCTTGTTTTAGCTGTTGTATCTTTTGCTCGACCGCTTGCGTTGACTCAATCGCAGGGGTGAGAAAGGGGGCGGCTAAACCGCAAACACAGCCGCCCATTATAACCGATTTAACCATGTCAATACCATTA
>NZ_DATCSL010000006.1:0-70893 GCF_036568485.1 Thiomicrospira sp. | reverse complement strand
TAGATAATCAACCGGTGCATCGTTTACAAGATTTACATAACGCTTAAACCTTGATATGTTTAAGTAACTAGAATATAAATTCGTTAGTTGCATAAAAGAAGCTGGTACGTTGACGTGCTGGCTTCTTTTCTTTTATGGAGTAAGACATTATGCAAAAACATCCTATGACTAAAGATGGAGCCGATAAGTTACAAGTCGAGCTTCAACGTTTAAAAAAAGAAGAACGCCCAAGAATTACGCAGGCTATTGCTGATGCACGTGAACACGGCGATTTAAAAGAGAACGCCGAATACCATGCCGCACGTGAGCAGCAGGGCTTTATAGAGGCGCGTATTAAGCATTTAGAAGGCGTTTTAAGTCACGCCCAGATTATTGATGTGGCGAGTTTAAATGCACAGGGTAAGATTGTATTTGGCGCGACAGTTAAGTTGCTAAATATCGAAACGGATGATGAAGTCATTTACCGCATTGTGGGGAATGAGGAATCGGATTTAAAACAAAACAAAATCTCGATTAACTCACCGATTGCACGCGCGTTGATTGGCAAGGAAGAAGGCGAAGAGGTTGTAGTACAAGCCCCAAGCGGCGAAATTGACTATGAGATTTTGGAAGTCAGTTACGTGTAATAAGGTTCTTGAAATATTAACCACCAGGCCTGGTGGTTAGGATACACAATAAAAAACCCGCAAGAGCGGGTTTTTTATTGGCTGACGTTTAGAGGGCTAAATTTCGAAACAAACTACAGTTTCATCTTCAGGGGCTGACGTAGGTGTGTCATAGTCAGTGGCATCAACAACACGAGCACGTCCAGTAACATAAGGGCTGGTTGTTACTGCAAAGGTAGTAGTGAAGTCAACACTGCTACCATCAATGGCTCGGATTAAACCCTGCAAGTCTTCTTCGGTATTAATGCCGGTGTAGCAAACTGCCCAATTGAATGTTTTCGGTTCAGTACTATCATTTCTAGCAAGGTCTGTGCTGCCTAGTGTTCCATCAGTAAAAACTCCATTTTTAATCAAAACAATTTCACCACCTAAAGCGTGCTGTGTTTTGGCAGAAATAAAACCTCTAGCGCTTAGTTCGTTTAACATTGCAGTACTTTTACCTTCAGTATCTGTTGCCGTTGTAACAGGTGTACCACCAGCTATATAAGCATCTGTTTTCGTACCATTGGTAAATAAATCCCCATAACGATCTTGATAACCGATTAAAGCCACGGAGTAGGCATTTACATCACCGGCCGCCGCTTTTACTTTGGCGCTTTTAATTAATTCCTGACCTTTCAAAACGCCGCCAAGTAGCAAGCCGATAATAACCAGTACAATGGCGATTTCGATGAGGGTGAAGCCTTTTTGTTTATTTTGGGTTTGCATGTATCATCCTTTTGGTATTTTCATTTGATCATTTTGATCAATTTGTTCGTTATAATTTTATCAAACAAATTGTTGTGGCGGCTTATCTTTTAGTTGATTTTTATTAATTACTTGTTGATTTGAATCTAATAACCACCAGGCCTGGTGGTTATTAGATTATTTGTTATTAATAACAATAAGTTAATTGATTATAGCGCGTCGGATGCAAATTCGGCAAGACGTGAACGTTCGCCTTGTTTGAGGGTAATATGTGCACCATGCTCCCAGTTTTTAAAACGATCCACCACATAAGTTAAGCCGGTGGTGGTTTCGGTGAGGTAGGGTGTATCGATTTGACCGATGTTGCCTAAACAAATGACTTTAGTGCCTGCACCAGCGCGCGTGACGAGCGTTTTCATTTGTTTAGGCGTGAGGTTTTGGGCTTCATCGATAATGATGTACTTTTTCATAAAAGTACGTCCGCGCATAAAGTTAAGCGATTTGATTTTAATGCGTTTGTTTAACAACTCTTGAGTGGACTGTTTTTCCCAGTCGGCGCCATGTTCATCCGCCATTGTTAGGACTTCGAGGTTGTCCATTAATGCGCCCATCCAGGGTGTCATTTTTTCTTCTTCCGTACCGGGTAAAAAACCGATGTCTTCGCCAACCGGAATGGTGGCGCGCGTCATAATGATTTCGTTATAAATGCCTTGATCCAAGGTTTGTTCAAGTCCGCATGCCAAGGCCAGAAGGGTTTTA
Organism: Thiomicrospira sp.; assembly: GCF_036568485.1. Taxonomy (GTDB): domain Bacteria; phylum Pseudomonadota; class Gammaproteobacteria; order Thiomicrospirales; family Thiomicrospiraceae; genus Thiomicrospira. The sequence goes on along the minus strand of NZ_DATCSL010000006.1, from coordinate 68,782 downwards.
CCTGTGCCCGCAATCCCCAGTAAGGAAACAAAGTCAATATCAGGGTCCATGAGAAAGTTCATGACCATGTTTTGCTCGCTATTGCGCGCGTTAATTCCCCAAACACTATGCTTGCCTTCGGTGTAGTCCCGCATGGTTTCTAGGGTGATTTTGTGTTCTTCTACCTTACGAACGATTGCACTGAAGCCGGAATCGTTCGAGCTGATTAAGCATTGGTTTGGGTAGTAATGGTGTTGTTGATCACTGTCAATGTTTAACTCATAAAAACTCCGGGCTTCTACCTGCCAGGCTTTCATGTCTTTACCGTGAGTTTCAAAAAAATCGTCTGGCAGGATTTCGTAACCGGTATAGAGTAAATCGGCATCCTCAAGTACGCGGTCATTGTAGTAATCTTCTGAGTGCAAACCCACCGCCGAGGCTTTAATGCGCATGTTGATGTCTTTGGTGACCAGTGTGACATTACGCTCTGGAAACTTGGCTTTTAAAGCCAAGCCGGTTTGCAAGATTTGGTTGTCGGCTTTGTGGCTTGGAATGGTCGTGGGTAATTCGGCTTTTAGAATTTCGGTTTCAAAAAACAGTTTGCCGAGATGCAATGAGGTGTTTTCATCATTTTTACGTGGGTGGATATTTTCTAACGCAAGGCCTTTGCGGATGGTTTCAAAGTCAGCACCATCAATGATTTTGTCCATCAAGCGGTTGGTTTCACGCACATTTCGTGCGACTTCTGACACGCCTTTTTTGCCCGCATCCAGCTCTTCGAGCACGGTCATGGGGATAAACAAATCATGTTCATCAAAGTTAAATAAGGCCATCGGGTCGTGCATGAGCACGTTGGTGTCTAGGATGAAGAGGCGTTTGGTATTATCTGACATAACCGTTCCTTGTGATTATTTCAAAGCGTGGTTTTTGAGGGTGTCTAAAACATCTTGCGCGTGGCCAGTGACTTTGACTTTACGCCATTCTTTTATCAGCTTGAGGTTAGGGTCGAGCAGAAAGGTGCTGCGCTCAATGCCCATATATTCTTTGCCGAAATTCTTTTTCAATTTGATGACATCAAACATTTTGCACAAAATCTCATCTGGATCGCTAATCAGTTCAAATGGAAACTGGTATTTATTCTTGAAATTTTGATGTTTTTGTAAGCTGTCTTTGGATACGCCGTAAATTTCTGCCCCCAGTTTTTGGAAAGCGGCATATAAATCACGAAAGTCTTGACCCTCTTGCGCGCAACCGGGCGTATTATCTTTAGGGTAAAAGTATAAGATGCTGTAGTGACCTTTTAAGTCATCGAGTTGAAGTGTTTGATCTGGTGTGGTGCTGAGTTGAAAGTCGTTTAGTTGTAACGCTAAGTTTGATGACATTGTGGACTCCATCGCCTATGTTTTGGTTCTAGTATCACCATAAATCTCATTGCGTGCAACCGCTTTTGGGGTTGAAGGTGAATAATCCGCGACGAGCGCAATAACCAGTTGAACAACCAGGCCTGAAACGGTAAGATTACGCCTTTACGGCTTGCTGATTATTTTGATGGAAAAAACCTGGTGATTGGCTGGCAAGTCGGCAAATTATTATTGTGGAGAATGGGCCGTGTTTAGAGGCAGTATGGTGGCATTGGTAACCCCAATGAACGAAGACGAAAGCGTTGATTATGCCGCATTGGAACGGTTGCTTGAGTGGCATATAGAATCCGGCACGCAGGCCATTGTGGCGGTGGGTACAACCGGTGAATCAGCCACGCTCGATATGGAAGAGCACTGTGATGTGATTCGTTTTGTGGTTGAGCGTGTTAATAAACGTATTCCCGTGATTGCTGGCACCGGCGCAAACTCTACCTCCGAAGCCATTCAGCTCACTCAGTGCGCCAAGCAAGCTGGGGCGGATGCATGTCTATTGGTGACCCCTTATTACAACAAGCCGACTCAAGAAGGTTTGTATTTACATCATAAAAAGATCGCGGAAGCGGTCGATATTCCACAGATTCTTTATAACGTTCCGGGGCGCACCGCATGCGATATGCAACCTGAAACGATTGGTCGATTGGCTAAGGTTTCAAATATTGTTGGGGTGAAAGAAGCGACCGGTGATTTGTCTCGCGTAAGCAAAATTCTTGAATTAGTAGCACCGGATTTTGATTTGTATACCGGTGATGATGCCACCGCAATCGAGTTTATTTTACTTGGCGGTCATGGTGGTATTTCGGTAACCGCCAATGTTGCACCAGGCCTGGTAGCTCAAGCTTATGAAGCGGCTTTAAGTGGTGACGCGGATAAAGCGCGTCAGTTAGATGCGCCTTTAATGGGGTTGCATCAGAAGTTATTTGTTGAGGCTAATCCGATTCCGGTTAAGTGGGCGATGACTCAAATGGGCTTAATCAAACCGGCAATTCGTTTGCCTTTAACACCGTTATCGCAAACCTACCATGAGATTGTCCGCGGCGCATTGGTTCAGGCAGGAGTGTTGTCATAGTGACGTTATTAAGGCTGTTCGGGCTTGGAGCCCTGTGTTTTAGTTTGGCGAGTTGTTCAAGTTTGTCGAATATTTACAACGGTGAGGATGATCACCGGGTTCACGAAGCGGAATTGGCAAAAAAACTCGAAATGCCACCTAATTTTATTCAGCCTAAAACCAACAACACGGCTTTAACCCAGCCCATCGAGTCGGTCGATTTATCGACGGTAGATACGATTCCGAGTTACCAGGTTGAACAGATTCAAGTGAAATCCAATCTTGTCGAACGTTGGCTCGAATTTGAAGGTGTCGATGTAAAACAGGTTTGGTCAGGTTTGCGGCAGTTTATCCAGCAGCAAGGTTTTGAAATAGCCGAAGAACGTCTAGACCTAGGGTTGATTAAAACGCAATATCTAGCCAGAACCGAACAAGCTCCGGTTGAGCAGGAATTAAGTGCGTTATCGCGTATGCTCAATAGTTGGCGTCCAGAGTTAGTATCGGGGATTTATGATCGTTACAGTCTGCAGGTTATTGAAGAGGAGGCTAATCAAAAAATTAAGGTTCGTATTCGTCACCACATGATGTTGGCAGATTCAAGTGAAGATGCGACGGATTGGGTTTTGCGACCTTACGATACGATGATGGAATCACTTGCACTTTATCGTGCGATGGTGTTTTTCGGCGCGACGCAGCTGCAAGCCATTGAAGAAATTCAAAGTGCGGCTTACTACCAAGAACTTGTAGAAGGTGAAGAACTCGCTGGTTTGGTATTGGCGGCTCCACGATCGCAAGCTTGGGATTATTTACAAGCGATGGTTTATCGTGCCGAATGGTCGGTTACAGCCACCAGGCCTGCTTTATACGAAGTTTGGGTGAATACACCTGAAAACACCCCAACATCAAAAGGTTTGTTTGCGCGTCTGTTTTCTGGAAGCGATCTGCCGGATACGGTAGGTTTAAAATTGACCCAATACCAATCAGATAGCGAGCAAACCCTGTTAAGTTTGAGTGTTGCAGAGGGTGTTCCGCCGCTGAACGCTGAACAACGTCGTCACATTTTGACCGCGTTAGGCTTGCTCGAAAAATAATGTATTAAATACCCTTAGCCCTCTTAACGAGGGCTTTTTCTATTAGTTTTAACAAAAGTTTTCACTCCGTATCTTCATTTAGGAACCAGAGTTATGCAAATCATTTGGGGGCTTCCCGCTCATTCTGACTATCGTTTAAGCCAACTGAACGCCAAGCTTGCTTCGCTAGGTAAAATTGCCGGTGTGGCCTCGCAAAATGTTTACTTTTACGAAACTGAAGCTGACCTGACACCAGACCAACTGTCACAGTTACGCCAATTGTTAAATGGAGAGGAGGCCGACTTAACCCCAGCTCAATCAGCGAGTTGTTTGATTACCCCGCGTCCAGGCACGATTTCGCCTTGGTCTTCTAAGGCCACCGACATTACACATACTTGCGGTTTGCCACAAATTAAACGCATTGAAAAAGGCGTGGCTTATTTCTTAAAAGGTATCAACTCTGACCAGCTGGATGTTTTTATACCTGCTTTGTATGACCGTATGACTTCGGTGGCTTGGACAGATTTAACTCAAATTAACGCTTTATTTGAACAGCATAGCCCACGTAATTTGCGCACAGTGGACGTTTTAAAAGGTGGCCGTGGTGCTTTGGTAAAAGCCAATAAAGATTTAGGTTTGGCCTTAAGCGAAGATGAAATTGATTATTTGGTTGAGAACTTTGGTCAATTAAAGCGTAACCCGACCGATGCGGAATTGATGATGTTTGCACAGGCCAACTCTGAGCATTGTCGTCATAAAATTTTTAACGCCGATTGGATCGTTGATGGTGAAGCAAAAGCCAAGTCCTTATTTGGCATGATTCGCAATAGTTTTCAATCGAATCCGACGGGTGTGTTATCGGCTTATAGTGATAACGCGGCGGTTATGCAAGGGCCAGATGCGGTGCGTTTTTTCCCACAACCTGGTAGCGCTGAATATGCTTATAGTTCTGAGCCAGTACATGTACAGATTAAGGTTGAAACTCACAACCACCCAACCGCAATTTCACCTTTTCCGGGTGCGGCGACGGGTGCCGGTGGTGAAATTCGTGATGAGGGCGCGACCGGTCAAGGCTCGAAGCCTAAGTCTGGCTTAACCGGTTTTACGGTGTCTAACTTAAATATCCCGGGCTTTAAACAGCCTTGGGAGCGTGAGTACGGTCGTCCGGCGCGTATTGTCTCGCCCTTGGATATTATGATTGAAGGTCCACTAGGTGCAGCCGGTTATAACAACGAATTTGGTCGTCCGGCGATTAACGGTTATTTCCGAACCTATGAAAATCCAATGTTAACCAGCGATGGCGAAGAAGTTCGTGGTTATCATAAACCCATTATGTTGGCGGGTGGCTTGGGCAACATTCGTGAGATGCACGTACAAAAACAAAATATCCCGGTTGGCGCAAAACTAGTCGTATTAGGTGGTCCGGCGATGTTAATCGGCTTGGGTGGCAGTGCGGCATCGAGTGTAGACTCAGGTTCTGGTTCAGAAGCGTTAGATTTTGCATCTGTACAGCGTGATAATCCTGAGATGGAACGTCGCGCTCAAGAAGTGATCGATCGTTGTACTTATTTAGGAAAGGATACCCCTATAGCCTCGATCCATGATGTGGGTGCGGGCGGTTTATCGAATGCGTTTCCAGAACTGGTGAACGATAGCGGGCGCGGTGGACATTTCGATTTACGCAAAGTGCCGAATGATGAGCCGGGAATGTCACCGATGGAAATTTGGTGTAACGAATCGCAGGAACGTTATGTCATAGCGATTTATCCTGACAAGATCGAGCAGTTTGAAGCCATTTGCCAGCGCGAACGTTGTTTGTACGCAATTGTGGGCGAAGCTACCGCTGAGCAAGAGTTGGTCGTGAATGATACAGTTTTGGAAGGCACACCGGTGAATTTGCCGTTGAATGTATTGTTAGGCAAACCGCCAAAAATGCAGCGCGATGTCAAAACCTTAAATATTCCACAACCAGCTTTTGAAACCGCTGTTTTGGATCTGGAAGAGGTTACTGAACGTTTATTAAAGCTGCCAACCATTGCCAGTAAATCTTTTCTAATCACGATTGGCGACCGAACGATTACTGGTATGGTGACACGTGATCAAATGGTCGGGCCTTGGCAGGTTCCGGTCGCAGACGTGGGCGTAACCGCATCGGACTACAAAGGTTACACCGGCGAAGCTATGGCGATGGGTGAACGCCCTCCAGTTGCGTTAATTAATCCAAAAGCCTCCGCACGTTTGGCGATTGCCGAAGCCATTACCAATATTGCCGCGGCTAAAATTGGCAAGATTTCAGATATTAAAATGTCCGCAAACTGGATGGCCGCGGCCGGTCATCCGGGTGAAGATGCCGCATTATTTGCCGCAGTCGAAACCGTCGGCATGGAATTGTGTCCGGCTTTAGGTATTTCGGTGCCGGTCGGTAAAGATTCGATGTCAATGAAAACCGTATGGCAAGATCAAGGCCAAGATAAGGCCGTGATTTCACCGATTTCGTTGAACATTACCGCGTTCTCGATTGTTGAAGATGTGCGTAAAACCCTAACCCCGCAGCTGCGCACTAAGTTGGGTGATGCTCAATTATGCGCGATTGATTTGGGTCGCAAACAAAACCGTATTGGCGGCAGCTGTTTGGCGCAGGTTTATAACCAAGTGGGTGATTTGGCGGCCGACCTGGACAATGCGCAAGACCTTGTGCATTTCTTTGAAGCGATTCAAGCTTTAAACCAAGCCGGTTTAATTCAGGCTTACCACGACCGTGCCGATGGTGGTTTGCTAGTGACCTTGCTAGAAATGGCGTTTGCCGGTCATTGCGGCATTGATATTGATGTCAGTGAACTAGGTGCGGAGCCAATCTCGGCGCTGACGGCTGAAGAGTTGGGTGCGGTGATTCAAGTCAAAAACCAAGATATCGAACAGGTTAATGAAATTTTGGCGAAACACCAATTAGCAGAGATGTCACATTGGATTGGCGGTATTAACACCACCGATGAAATTGTGATTCAGGCTCAAGGCAAAACCTTGTTAAAAGGGGCGCGTGCTCACTACCAGGCCTGGTGGTCTGAAACCTCCTATCGTATTCAAGCGATGCGCGATAACGAAGTTTGCGCCGAGCAAGAATTTGACGCAATTAAGGATTCGGCTCATACCGAGTTGGTTGCGAAGCCAAGTTTTGATATAAATGACGACGTTTCTGCGCCCTTCATTCAAACAGGGGTCAGGCCAAAGGTTGCCATCCTGCGTGAGCAGGGCGTAAACGGTCAGCAAGAAATGGCGGCTGCTTTTGACCGCGCAGGGTTTAGCTCAATTGATGTTCATATGAGCGACATTCTAGAAGGTCGTGTGTCGTTAGATGAGTTTAAAGGCTTAGTGGCTTGTGGTGGCTTCTCTTACGGTGATGTATTAGGAGCGGGCCGTGGTTGGGCCAACTCAATTTTGTTTAACCCACGTGCACGTGATCAGTTTGAAGCCTACTTTAACCGCCAAGACACCTTTAGTTTGGGTGTGTGTAACGGGTGTCAGATGATGTCGAATTTAAAAGACATTATTCCTGGTGCTCAACATTGGCCAGCGTTTAAACGTAACCGCTCAGAGCAATTTGAGGCGCGTTTGTCTTTGGTCGAAGTGGCGGAATCGCCTTCGGTGTTGTTAGCGGGTATGGCAGGCAGTCGTATTCCGGTAGCGGTCGCGCATGGCGAAGGCCGCGTGGATTTTGGTGGTTCATCGGCGGAAGCGGCGCAAGGTTTGATTGGTTTACGTTATGTGAACGCGCAAGGTTTAGCGACCGAACGTTATCCCTATAATCCGAATGGTTCGGAGCAGGGTATTACCGGCTTAACCACTCAGGACGGCCGCGTTACAATAATGATGCCGCATCCTGAGCGTGTGTTCCGTGCTGTGCAGCATTCTTGGTGTCCAGATGATTGGCAAGAAGATGCGCCTTGGATGCGTTTATTCCGAAATGCGCGTAAATGGGTGGGGTAATTGGTTTAATTACGCTACGAATTTTAATGATGCCATAAAAAAAATTATATTAGTTATAAGATAATTCTTGTGTAGCCAAGGGCGCTGAATTTGACTTTAATCATCAATTTAGTTAACTTAGCTGGACTTTTTTGAACGGCTTTAGGGCTTAATTTTAATTAGAACGGAGAGACCTTATGTCTTTAAATCGTCGCGAATTTCTACACGTAATGGCGGTGGCTGCAGCCGCTGGTATGTTGCCAGCTGGCGCTCGTGCAATGGGTGATAAACCAGGTGAATGGTCTGGTGATGCCAGCATGTATAACGTGCCAATGAAAGGCAAAGTACGCTTATTACACACTACCGATACTCACGCACAATTAAAACCTATTTATTTCCGTGAACCAAACGTTAACCTAGGTGTAGGCCCAGCTTATGGCAAGCGTCCACACATCGTAGGTAAAAAACTATTAGAAAACGTCGGTCTTAAAGAAGGTACGCCAGAGTCTTATGCATTCTCTTACCTAGACTTTGAAGATGCGGCCGCTCGTTACGGTAAAGTGGGTGGCTTCGCGCACCTAAAAACCTTGCTAGATATGTTACGTGACCAAGCCGGTGGACGTGAAAACACGATCTACATGGATGGTGGCGATTTATGGCATGGTTCAGCAACCGCTCTTTGGACACGTGGTATGGACATGGTTGAAGCGTCTAACCTATTAGGTATGGATATCTTGACTGGTCACTGGGAATTCACTTATGAAGAGCACGAAGTTCTAAGAAACTTACAAGCGTTTAAGGGTGAGTATGTTTCTCAAAACACTCGTATCCGTGAAGATGCCTTGTTTGGTGACGCATACTATGAAGTAACTGAAAAATACGGTATTGGTTTATACAACGAAGACGAGCTACGTCCGTTTAAGCCTTACACCATTAAAGAAGTAAATGGTGAGCGTGTTGCGGTAGTGGGTCAAACTTTCCCACGTTTGTCTAACGCGAACCCACAAGCTAACTTCCCTAACTGGTCATTTGGTTTACGTGAAGAAGACTTGCAAGAAACCGTTGATCACATCCGTGCAAACGAAAAAGTGGCTGCGGTTATCATGATTTCGCATAACGGTATGGACGTTGACATTAAGATGGCTAGCCGTGTAAATGGTATCGATGCGATCTTCGGTGGTCATACTCATGATGGTATGCCAATCCCAACTAAGGTTAAAACACCAGAAGGTGGTGTTTGTTACGTTACTAACGCCGGTTCTAACGGTAAGTTTGTTGGTGTAATGGACTTAGACATTCAAGAAGGTAAACTGAAAGGTATCGATTACCGTTTATTACCAGTATTCTCGAATGTATTGGCGGCCGACGAAGGTGTGAACCAGTTTATTGCCGATCTATATCAGCGTAAATATGATGAAAACGTAGTTGAAGCGCGTAATCCTAAGTACAAAAACAACAAAGATCGTTTAGGTAAAACCTATGGTGAAATCCTAAGCGAAGAGTTTGGTGAAGCGGAAGATACACTTTACCGTCGTGGTAACTTTATGGGTACGTGGGACCAGATTTTGGTTAACGCATTGCGTGAAGAGCACGATACTGAAATCGCAATGTCAGCCGGTGTTCGTTGGGGTACGTCTGTAATGCAAGGTGAGATGATCACCATGGAACGCGTTATGGATGAAACTTCTTTAACTTACGGTGAAACCTACCGCACAGAAATGACGGGCGCACAGTTGAAAGACGTGTTTGAAGGTATTTGTGAAAACCTATTCGTGGTTGATCCTTACCTTCAGTCAGGTGGTGACATGGCGCGTATCGGTGGTTTGGATTATGTTTGTGATCCTAACGAAACGTTGGGTCGTCGTATTACCAACATCACGTTGGACGATGGTACTCCGGTTGAACCGAACAAAACTTACACTGTGGCCGGTTGGGCGCAGGTTGACCAGGTTGGTGAAGGTCGCTTAATGTGGGACGTAGCAGCTGATTACCTACGTAACCATAAAGGTAACTTGAAGCTAAACAAAGTTAACCACCCAACATTGAAAGGTGTAAGTGATAACCCAGGTATCGCAGATTACGCAGGTAAGTTGATTTAATCAACACTGTTGTAAGTTATAAAAAGACCCAGCTTTGGCTGGGTTTTTTTATGTCTATTAAAAATAAGAACCAGGCCTGGTGGCAACCACGACACCAGGCCTGGTGGTTGTTATTTAAAGCTTATACCGCTAGAATACAAACCACTTTTACATACCTTAAAGCGTTCTTTCGATTTAATTTAATCTTGGTTTCAAAGTCGATTCTTAATTTAGAGACCCGCATTGGCTCTAATGCACCTATAAAAATAAACAAATGATGGGCGGTAATATGTTGTTATCACAAAATAAAAAGGACTGGTTTGGCAATATACGCGGCGATATTTTGGCCGGTATAGTGGTAGCCTTAGCTTTAATTCCAGAGGCGATTGCGTTTTCGATTATTGCGGGTGTCGATCCCAAAGTCGGTTTGTACGCGTCGTTTACGATTGCGGTGGTTATTGCGATTGTAGGTGGCCGTCCAGGGATGATTTCAGCCGCCACCGCGGCGACGGCCTTGTTAATGATAAACTTGGTGAAAGATCATGGGCTTGAGTATTTATTAGCCGCTGGTATTTTAGCGGGTTTACTTCAAATCCTAGCCGGTTACTTAAACCTTCAGAACTTAATTAGCTTTATTTCGCGTTCAGTCATGGTTGGTTTTTTAAACGCTTTGGCGATTCTAATTTTTATGTCGCAGTTGCCTGAATTAACCAATGTGACTTGGCATGTATATGCTTTAACCGCATTTGGTTTAGCCTTGGTTTATTTATTTCCTTATGTTCCCAAAATAGGTTCGATGATTCCATCGCCTTTAGTGGTGATTATTGTTTTAACGGCCATTGTTGTCGCAATGGGTATTGATGTGCGCACGATTGGTGACATGGGAGAGTTGCCGGATACCTTGCCTGTATTCTTATTGCCTGATGTGCCGTTTAATTTTGAAACACTCTGGATTATTCTGCCTTATGCTGTGGCAATTGCATTAGTAGGTTTGTTGGAGTCGCTAATGACAGCGCAAGTCTTGGATGAAATGACCGATACAGATAGTGACAAAAAACGCGAGTGTAAAGGTCAAGGCGTGGCGAATATTGCATCTAGCTTTACTGGTGGCATGGCCGGTTGTGCAATGATTGGTCAGTCGGTGATTAATATTAAATCCGGTGGTCGTGGTCGTTTATCTACCTTTACAGCCGGTTTGGTTTTATTAATTATGGTGGTGTTCTTGGCCGATTATTTATCAGTTGTGCCAATGGCGGCTTTGGTTGCAGTGATGATCATGGTGTCGATTGGGACATTTAGTTGGAGTTCAATTCCCGAAATGCGCACCAATCCACTGTCTGCCACGATTGTCATGTTGACGACGGTTGTTATTACGGTGTGGACACACAACTTAGCCTTTGGTGTGATTGCGGGTGTGGTATTAGCCGCTTTATTTATGGCGTCCAAACTGAACCAGTTTATGTATGTGAGCAAAAGCTTTGATGAAGCGAGTGGTGCACGTACATACAGTGTGGTAGGGCAGGTGTTTTTTAATTCTTCTGAGAAGTTCATTAAATATTTTGATTTTAAAGAGGCGGTCGACAAAGTTATTATCGATGTGCATCGAGCCCATTTCTGGGATATTAGTGCGGTGTATGCGTTAGATAAAGTAGTAATTAAACTGCGTCGAGAAGGTGCAGATGTTGAAATTATTGGCTTGAATGAAGCCAGCGAAACTTTGATGGACAAATACGCGGTGCATAACGACCCGGCAAAAATTGAAAAAGTGATGGGAGGTCACTAATGCAGACATTAGAGCAAAAATGGGTCATGGCTTGCGTAGACGGTTCAGAATTGTCTGACGCTGTTATCGATTATTCCGCTTGGATTGCGCAAAAAGTGAACTCGCCATTAGAGTTAGTGCATTCAATTGAACACAGTATGTTGCTGGATCACACCGACCACTCGGGCAATTTAACCCCAAACATGCGTGAAAACTTAATGCAGACTTTGTCCGAAGACGAACAAGCCGAAAGCAAACGTTTGATTGAATCCGGTAAAGCCATGTTGGAAAAAGCCAAAACACGCATTGCTAACATTTCGATTAAAGAGGTGTTAACCAAGCAGCGTCATGGTGATTTGGCCGAAACCCTAACCGATCTGGAAGCCGAGATTCGTGTATTGGTGTTAGGTTTACGTGGTGAAGATCATACTGAAGAAACCAAAGGCATCGGTTCACAATTGGAAACCTCGATTCGTGCTTTGCATAAGCCTATCTTTATTGTGAACGGCGACTTTAAAGAACCTAAGTCGATGATGTTGGCTTACAACGATACGGAAGGCGCAAATAAGGCACTAGATATGGTTTGTAAAAGCCCTTTGTACCGTGACATGCAAATCCACTTGGTACACGCGTCAGACAAGCCTGACGCGCAAGCTTTGTTAGATCAAGCCGCAGGGCAGCTAAAACAAGCGGGTTTGTCTTATCAAGTGGCTTTGCTAAGTGGCGATGCACAAACTGAATTATTGAAATATCAGGATGTAAATAATCTGGATATGACGGTAATGGGGGCATTTAGTCATGGTAAGTTACGCAGTTTGTTCTTTGGCAGCTTTACTTTGAAGATGCTCGAGAACAATAATAAACCTGTCTTGTTGTTACGTTAGACTATCGCGCGTGAAACAAAAAAGCCGACATTTACTTGTCGGCTTTTTTGGGGGCTTAAACAATGTAATTAATTACCAGGCCTGGTAATTAATCAGACTCGGTGGTTTGAGTTAAGGCATCTTTACCTGTTCCAGCTGGGCTACTCAATCCCATCTTTTCCATTTGTTGCTCACGGAAAGCCGCTAACCCTTGTTGGACGAGGTCGTAGGTTTTTTCAGCATTGTCTTTAATGGAGTCTTGATAAACCCCAAACCCTTGCAATATATTGGTCGCGTCTTTAAAGCCAGACTCGATTCCGCCACCAATCACGCTTAAGAATTTATCCAATAACGCTTCACCCTCTAAACCGGGGTTAGCGGCTTTGTAAGATTCAAAAAAACCGGTGGTGCCTTGCACGATACGCCCAGCGGTGTTTTCGGGTGACCAGTAGTCCATGCCACCTTGTTCCGCTAGTTTTTCGGCACTAATCGCATTTGGGCCTAAATCTGGCGCTAAGACTTCGTTTAGCTTTTCGATGGTTTCTTGAAATAAAATCTTAAGTGCATTCGATTCTTTAGGTGCGCCTTTGCCAAACAAATGTTCAATTAGGTTGGCTTGTTGCTCAACCTTTTGTTGTTCTTTGGTTAGCGGCTTGTCTTGCCCAGGCGCTTGGCTGGATGCATTAGAGCCATCCAGCGAAAACTTCTCGGTCTGACGAGCTTGATTGTCGAGCAACTTGTTCTGTGGTGTCGCGTTTTCGATTTGCGACACTTTTGAGTAAGCTTGGTTAAGGCCGTTAGCAGATTGAATAGCCATAGTAAAATCCTTTTCTGGTCAAGGGGTTAGCAGGTTTAACTTATATTTTATTTTAACGTACTTTTTTATTTAATGTGTTATTTCACCACCAGGCCTGGTGGTTTGTGTACTTTAACTATATCGGCGGAATTAACGAAAGCTTTAGGCTTGTTCAAAAACGTTCCTAGGATTTGGCTAATAATGGTATTATTCACGGTTTAAATTTTGATGGGAATAAGGCTCAATGGAACTTAATCCACTGTATAACCGAATTGACGATTACCAAGCCCGCAGCCAGGTGCTGAGGGGGTATCTTTGACTACGAAACCAAATCCGAACGTTTAGTCGAAGTCTCGCGTGAATTAGAAGACCCAAAAATTTGGGATAACCCGGAAAAAGCTCAAAGTTTAGGCAAAGAAAAAGTCCAACTCGAAAAGGTTGTCGGCACGCTGGACGAATTGTTAGGCGGCTTAGAAGCCTGTAAAGAACTGCTAGAAATGGCTGAAGCCGAAGACGATAGCGGCATGGTCGAAGAAGTCGAAACCGAACTCGATAGCTTAACCAAAAAGCTCGATGAACTTGAATTTCAGCGCATGTTTTCGGGTGAGATGGACCCCAACAATTGCTACTTGGAAATTCAGTCCGGCTCGGGCGGCACCGAAGCGCAGGATTGGGCGAGCATGTTATTGCGTATGTATTTACGTTGGATCGAATCGAAAGGTTTTAAAGCCGAAGTATTGGAAGTATCCGATGGTGAAGTCGCCGGCATTAAAGGCGCGACCATTCATGTGGTGGGCGACTATGCTTATGGCTGGATGCGCACCGAAACCGGCGTGCATCGTTTAGTGCGTAAATCGCCGTTTGACTCCGGTAGCCGTCGTCACACTTCGTTTGCTTCGGTATTTATCTCGCCGGAAGTGAATGATGATGTCGAAATCGACATTAACCCAGCCGACTTGCGGATTGACGTATATCGCGCCAGTGGGGCGGGTGGTCAGCACGTCAACAAAACCGAATCAGCGGTGCGTATTACGCATTTGCCCACCAATACCGTGGTGCAGTGCCAAAATGGTCGTTCGCAACACCAGAACAAAGCGGAAGCGATGAAACAGCTACGCGCCAAGTTGTATGAGCTTGAAATGCAAAGCCGTAATGCCGAAAAACAAAGCTTGGAAGATTCTAAATCGGATATCGGTTGGGGCAGTCAAATTCGCTCTTACGTATTGGATTCTGGGCGTATTAAAGACTTACGAACCAATGTTGAGACCGGCAACACCAGTGCGGTGTTAGACGGAGACTTAGACCAGTTTATTGAAGCCAGCTTAAAGGCCGGCTTATAACCACCAGGCCTGGTGGTTGATTACAGAATTAAAATTTAGGGAAAAATCGAATGTCAGAACAAACACCTACGCCAGAAGTCGATGAGAACAAAATTATCGCTGAACGCCGCGCCAAGTTAGACAGTTTGCGCCAAACCGGCCAAGCTTATCCCAACACTTTCCGCCGTGATGTATTAGCGATGGATCTGCAAAACGAGTATGCCGCTAAAACCAAAGAAGAATTGGCGGCGATGGAGCCAGTGCGCGTTAAATTAGCCGGCCGTATGATGTTGCGCCGTATTATGGGGAAAGCCAGTTTTGCTACCTTGCAAGACATGAGCGGGCGCATTCAGGTGTATGTCACACGGGATGAATTGCCAGAAGGCTTTTATAACGAGCAGTTCAAAAAGTGGGACTTGGGCGACATCGTGGGTGTATCGGGTTATTTATTTAAAACCAATACCGATGAATTATCAATTCATGTGGAATCGATTGAATTGATCACCAAAGCTTTGCGCCCATTACCGGACAAGTTCCACGGTTTGCAAGATCAAGAAGTGCGTTATCGCCAGCGTTATTTGGATTTGATCATGTCTGAGCAAAGCCGTAAGACCTTTGAGATGCGCTCAAAAATCATTCATGCAATGCGTGAATTTTTTGTACGCAAAGGCTTTATGGAAGTTGAAACCCCGATGATGCAAGTCATCCCCGGTGGTGCATCGGCCAAGCCGTTTGTGACCCATCACAATGCGTTAGATATGCCATTGTTCTTGCGTATTGCGCCAGAGTTGTATTTAAAGCGTTTGTTAGTTGGCGGGTTTGAGAAGGTATTTGAAATCAACCGCAACTTCCGTAACGAAGGGTTATCCACCCGCCATAACCCAGAGTTCACCATGGTTGAGTTCTACGAGGCCTATGCCGACTATAACGACATGATGGACTACACCGAAGAAATGTTTAAAGAACTGGCGCAGTTGGCGTTAGGCAGTGGCGAAGTGCCTTACCAAGGTCAGGTGTTCCATTTTGATAAATCGTTTGCACGTATTCCACTAAAACAGTCGATCGCGATGTTTAACGAAGGCGTCAATGCGGATGATTTAGACGACATTGAATACTGCATCGCGTTGGCCGAAAAGCTAAAAATTGATGTACGCCCAGGTTATGGTTTGGGCAAAATTCAAACTGAAATTTTTGAAGAAACCGTTGAACATCGTTTAATGGACCCAACCTTTATCACCGAATACCCAGCCGAAGTGTCGCCTTTGGCACGCCGTAAAGATGACAATCCGTTTGTGACGGATCGCTTTGAACTTTTTATTGGTGGGCGTGAATTGGCCAATGGTTTCTCAGAGTTAAACGATGCTGAAGACCAAGCCGAACGTTTTATGGAACAAGTTCGTGCGAAAGATGAAGGCGACGATGAAGCCATGCATTACGATGCCGACTTTATCACCGCGTTAGAACACGGTATGCCACCGGCCGCCGGGCAGGGTATTGGTATTGACCGTTTGGTAATGCTGTTTACCGATTCAGCCAGCATCAAAGACGTGTTGCTGTTTCCGCACATGCGGCACGTCTAATTCTAATTGTTACCAACTGCCACCAAAGCCCGTATTTACGGGCTTTTTTTATTTATGCCATGTTTCACTTTGAAACCATAAAAAACCAAGCTAAACACAAAATAGTGGGTTTATGGTGGGTTTTGGGTTAATATTTAAACCCACCTCGTTTTGAAAGGTGGGTTTGGTATATTTGAAGGAGTTTCAAATGCTTACGGACATGGAGTGCAGAAAGGCAAAGGCTAGCCAATCTAAGGTGTTGAAGCTGTTGGATCAGAATGGGCTCTACTTGTATGTCAGACCCACCGGATTAAAACAGTGGGTTTATCGTCGTAAAGCTAAAATAAACGGTAAACCTAAAGACCAGTCCTATGTGATAGGTGAGTATCCACAAACATCCTTGGTTCAGGCGCGACTAACTCACGCCGAGCTAAGAATGCAGGTGAAGCAGGGCATTGATATTCAAACAGCAAATCAGCCACAAGCTTCAGCTGAAAATAAAAATAGAATGACACTGAGTGAGCTGTCAGAAAAATGGTACGAGCACAAGCTGGCTCGCATGGCAGAGCGAACAGCGTATAACATAAGAAGTGTTTTGCGTAACCATATTGTGCCCATGCTAGGTGATATGTTTGTTGAAGAATTAAAACCCAGTCATGTGCTGGCGATGCTGCAAGAAATTGAGGCCGCTGGAAAAATGACGGTTGCCATACAGGCACGCCAGTTACTTTCTCAAATGCTTCGTTATGGCATATTGTTGCAAATTGTAGAAACCGATGTTGCAAGCAGTCTGGAAGGGTATATCCAGCGACCACCGATTCAACATGCTCGTGCGCTTAAACAGGATGAAATGCAGCAATTCCTTTGTAAACTCGCCGTTTATAATGGCCGTTTTGTTACACGTGAGCTGGTTTTATTTCAAGTTCTAACGTTTGTGCGTAGTGCTGAAGCGATCAATGCACGCTGGGAAGATATAGACTTTAAAGAAAAGTTATGGCGTATTCCTGCCGAATTTATGAAGATGCGTAAACCACATGTGGTGCCGTTAAGCGATCAGGCTATTTTGATCTTAGAGACGGTTAAAAAACTTACGGGCAAGTGGGATTATGTATTTCCTGGTACGGATAAGCGAAAGCCAACGGGTTCAACAACGATTAACAAGGCGATTGCTAACGCGCTATTTGGTTATAAATCATCCAAAAGAGGGGTTATCACAAGTCACGATTTCCGTGCGACGGCAAGTACATGGCTAAACGAAGCGGGCTTCCCTCACAACATAATAGAAATGCAGTTGGCGCATCAGTCACAAAACAAGGTTGCGGCTGTTTATAATCAAAGCGAGCATTTAGCCAAAAGGCGAGAGATTATGGCTTGGTATTCCAAAAAACTGGAACAACTTTGTCCGCAAGTTTTTGTTCCAAGGTACTGAATATTTGAGGCTTTTCAAAAGATTAAATTTCATAAAAATACTTAACGCAGGCCAAACACCATGACCGATAAATCCGAATCACAATCCGATAGCCGCTCTGGCACTCACCACCACGACACCGGTTATAAAGAACTATTTTCCTACCCGGAAATGGTGCAAGCACTAATCGAAGGCTTTCTGCCACAAGAATTGTCGCAACGAGTTGATTTTGAGACGCTCACGCCACAGCCGGGTAGCTATGTCACTCCCTTGTTTGATGAGCGTATTGAAGATGTGGTCTGGTCAATGGAAATTGACTGTGCAGGAACACGTCAGCCGCTTTATCTAGTATCGCGTAAAACCCCCGTGGTTTAGTTATTACTCGTTTGGCACAGCGTTTTCTGCGTTTTTTGAGTGATATCGCTACTGCCTGCGGTCTCGCGATATAGCACCTCGCAATAGCACCGGATTGCTCGCTATGACTAGGGGTTTGATTGGGTTTTGTGGTGTTGAGACCGTTTTAAGGTAGAATGCAATCTTGTGAGTTGCTTACTCCAGAGGTGAAAAGTCATGTTACGCGAAATTATTAGACCGGACATCGAGTTTTATAATTTGCACATCCCAAAAGAGTATGTGGGTAAGGATGTGGAAGTGATTGTTTTGCCGCTTTTTGATTTGGTTAAAACCTCATTGATTGGTGAGCGGAAGGCGTTTGACCCGATGGCGTTTTATGGTGCGGCTTCTGCGAGTAAAGAGAGTATAGATGCTTATCTATCCCGGACAAGAAGCGAATGGGATTAAGTCGTGAAAAATAGATATTTGCTTGATACCAATGTTGTTATCTATTTTTTTAATGGGCTTACGGATGATGCGACATTGATTGAGATTCTTCGGTCAAGTTTTAATATTTCGATTATCACTAAAATCGAGTTCTTGAGTTGGCAGAAATTGTTGAATGATCCTGTTCTTAATGACAAGGCGCTCGAGTTTATTTCAAATGCTAGAGTTTTTGATCTTGATGAAGTGGTGGCAAATCGTACGATTAAAAACAGGCAGCAATTTAAAATTAAAACACCCGATGCGATTATTGGTGCCACGGCATAGGTGCATGGCTTTGAGATAGTGACGAATAATGTTGATGATTTCAGGATACTAGATTTAAAAGTAACGACTGTCTCGATCAAATAAAAAACGCCGTACCATTTCAGCTTCCTCTTGTCATCTATTGAGCAGGAACGTCTTGCAGTAATGCAACAACGTGAGCTCAAAGGTAGGCTGGAAGCAGCGCAAACAATGGTGAAATATTTTGGAATATTGGTTAAAGATGCCGCATTAAAGTTAAAGGTTCCACTTGATCAGCTTACAGAGTATCTCAAAAAACGAGAACAGTAAATTTTAAAAAATCCGCCCCAATCATGGGGCGTTTTGTCATACATAACACGCTCAATCTAGCAGTGCTTTTGTGACCAAATGTTGTATTAACTATAGCGCGATAAAACATGCAAAAAACGCCCACAACTCAAACTCAAAAGTTACCACTTCAAAAGCCATCATCAATTCAAATGCGCTAAAATAGAGCCCAATAAAACAGGACGCGCTATGACAGATATTCAGGCAAGTAAGGATTCAGACAATCAAGACCACGACAGCCCATGGAAAGATGCCTTGGAACTGTATCTTGAACAGGCGATGGCATTATTGTTTTTCGGTGTTCACCAAGCGATTGACTGGGCACAACCGGTGACTTTTTTAGACAAAGAACTGCAAAAGATTCTAGCTAAAGCCGAACGCGGTCGCACCTATGCCGACAAACTGGTCAAGGTTAAACTTATCAACGGTGAAGAGAAGTGGCTGTTGATTCATATCGAAGTGCAAGGTGAGCCGGAAGAGGGTTTTTCACAACGTATGTTCGATTACAATAGCCGGATTCGCCAGCGTTACAAAAAGGATGTAATCAGTTTAGCGATTTTGACGGATAGCCGTAAAAACTATCGCCCTGATGAATATCTGTTTGAAATGCTAGGGTGTCGAATTCAATTTAACTATCCGGTTGTAAAGTTGCTAGACTTTTTACCTCAGAGAGAGGCTTTGCTCAATCATAATAATGTATTTGGCTTAATTGTGGTGGCTCAACTCGATGCCAAACAACTTAAAGACCCTAGGCAGCGATTTGGAGCAAAAGCAAGCTTGGTACGCAAACTCTATCAACGAGGTTTTGATCGAAAACAGGTATTAGTCTTGTTTGATCTGATTGACTGGATGATTACGTTGCCGCATAATTTAGAGTATGAATTTAAAGACGTCGTTCACCAAATTGAGGAGGAGCAACACATGGCCTATATGAATACGATTGAGCGCCTAGCTATAGAGCAAGGCATGCAGCAAGGTATGCAGCAAGGTATGCAGCAAGGCAAGCTGGAAATGGCATTGGAAATGGTACGGCAATTAAATGTATCTGTTAAACAAGCCGCTGAAGTTGCTAGTGTGTCGGTAAAAGACTTGATGGACTACATTAACCAGCGCGAAAAATCCTAATAAATCAAATCAATAACCGCCTCTCAAGCACCCCTTAAATGGGGTGTTTTTGTATGGTGCGTTTAAATTCATCAGACATTTTCAATCCATTCCTGCATCGTTTTAACCAACCGAAACTCAAATACATATTACTGCTCTGACAAGCTAACCGGCTTGATTTGAATATTCCATGATTTTAAGGAGGGTATATGTCTCATTTTTCAGCCTGCCCAAAATGTGGCAGCCATAACTGCGTATCTCAGTATAGGGCAAGAAAATTCGGTGGCATGCTCGGCATGATCGGTGGAGGCATGAGTGGTGCCAGTGGTATGTGGGCTGGTGCTAAAACTGGTGTTATTCTCGGTGCAGGGCTTTCCCAAATTGCGCCCACTTCTCCGCCTTATCCTTTGTCACTCTTGGCAGGAGCGGTATTAGGTGGTCTTGCCGGTGCCGCAGCGGGTGGCTTGGCCGGTGCCAAGTTAGGGCAAGAAATAAATCGACACTTGCTAGACAACCGCCAGTGCGTAGATTGCGGCTATGCGTTTTCAACAGAAGATTAACACAATATTATTTGATAAGACTGGGAGAAATAGCATGAGTGCATTAACACCAACCACCACAACACACACCAGAACCTGTCAGTTAAACTTACTGCTCGACAAAGATCTAAACCTTTTCCCATTTCCCTCTCATTTAACAAAAAAATCGCATTAAAAAATATTTCAAATACATATTACTACCATGATGAAACGCTACCACAGCGAGACATCAAACGCCCGCCATCATCAGCGGTGTAACCTTTATATGTTTTAAATTGAGGAAAGAAGCTATGACGATTTATTGCCCAAGGTGTGACTCGCATCATGTTTTAAGGAAAGATATTGGTCGAAAAGTCGGCGGTACGGTTGGTGCTGTCGCCGGTGGCGTAGCCGGATTGACAGGAGCTATGACAGGCGCGAGAGCCGGTGCTGCGATGGGAGTTATTGCAGGCCCACCCGGAATGGCATTAGGTACGCTGATTGGTGCGGTTTTTGGAGGTTTAACAGCGGGCGCGGCTGGCGGTTTAACCGGCGCCAAGCTTGGTGAACAAATCGATCAGCGAGTGTTACACAATTTTGTTTGCTCGGATTGTGGTCATAACTTCACCACAAGCTAATGCTTAATTTTTAAGGAGATTATTATGTCTGCAATTCCATCAAAAACCAACATAGATGACAACGATACATTCAGCCACCTTAAAGTTGTGCGGCGTTATGCTCAAGCTGAGCGTGTGGTCGATACCAAATCCCTCGACCGTAGTGATTGGCTCGCTTATCGAAAACAAGGCATTGGCAGCTCGGATGCCGCCGCTGCGATTGGCTTAAACCCCTATAAATCCCAGCTTGAACTCTGGATGGAAAAAACAGGACGTAGCCCAGTTGAAGCCTCTAACGATGAAGCTAGTCAGGACAGTGCGTTGCATTGGGGTACGGTGCTAGAGCCGATTGTCGCGGATCAATATGCTCTTCGTACCGGTTATAAAGTACGTCGGGTTAATTCCGTTTTACGCCACCCAACAAAACCTTGGATGTTGGCTAACCTTGATCGTGAGATTGTAGGGCAAGCCGATGTGCAAGTTTTAGAGTGTAAAACAGCGGGCATCAACGGCGCAAAACTTTGGCGTGACGGTGTACCGGAATATGTTCAAGTGCAAGTCATGCATCAGTTGGCGGTCACCGGACAACAAGCGGCGGATGTCGCGGTCTTACTCGGTGGTCAAAAGCTGGAGATTCACCGCATTACCCGCAATGAAGCGATGATTGAAAAAATCGCCTTGTTGGAACAACACTTCTGGCAGTTGGTTGAAACCGATACCCCACCGCCAGCCGACAGTTCCGATTCAGCCGGTCAAGCCTTGCGCTGGTTATTCCCCACCGATGATAACAAAACCGTAGATTTCAGCCAAGACTTGGCTTTATCTACAACATTCGACCAACTGCTGAGAGTCCGAGCGGATCTGAGTCAACTCTCCGATGAAGAGTCATTACTTCGCCATCAAATCCAACAGGCGATGGGTACGTCATCGGTGGCGTTATTTCATAATGGTCGGGTGAGCTGGAAGCAATCTAAAGCATCGGAACGGCTGGATGTAACCGCATTAAAATCCGACCATCCTGAGTTAATTGCCACCTATCTAAAACCCGTTGAAGGGTCGCGACGGTTTTTAGTGCAAGCGGCCTGATCCATCAACTTTTAACGCAACGCTTTTCCTGTTTTGTTCTGTCTTCGCCCCTACCGGTTGTCGGTTTAGGGGCTTTTTTATACCCATTTTTCAACAAGGAGTCCTGACATGATTAAAGGTCTGGCAATCACACCGCCGGTTATCGGACGGATTAGTATTGGTAAGGTCGTTGAAAAAGACGGCAAACGCTTACCGCAAAAAGATGATCAATTTACTCTCACTACCCAAATCCAAGGGCGTGATGGTTGGGTTGAGCATCCCATCAATAAAAAACTGCGCTCTGAAACTTCAGGCAAATTACGTTCTATCCCGATTCAATTGTTATTCAACCAACCTGACTTAAATTGTCGCGTGCAATACAGCCTGTTTGACCGTAGCTCTGCACGTCCCATCTGTGTCGGTAACGGGGAAACCTGTAAACGCCATACTCAAAACGGTATGGAAACTTTGCCTTGCCCGAGTCCGCAGGCTTGTGAGTTTGGCGTACAAGGCAACTGTAAACCGTATGGTCGCTTAAACGTGGTGGTCGGTGACGATGATCCACTGAGTAGTTTTATGTTCCGCACCACGGGCTTTAACAGTATCCGAACACTGGTGGCACGCTTGCATTATTTTAGTGCGCTGTCTGGTGGGCGTTTAGCTTGTTTGCCTTTGGCCTTAAAGCTACGCGGTAAATCCACCCGGCAAAGTTATGGTCAACCTATTTACTATGCCGACATTACCCTTCGAGAAGACCTCTCTCTCGAACAAACCTTAACCCAAGCCCATCAGATCGAGCATCAACGCATTAAAGCGGGCTTCGATCAAGCGGCGTTAGATCAGACCGCCCAACAAGGATTTAACAATGGTGCCTTTGAAGACACTGAGGATGAAGTGGAATCGATTGTGGAGGAGTTTTATCCCGCCCACGATTCGGTTCTTAATCATCCTCATTCAGCTACTTTACAGGATTCACGTCCAAGCTTGGCCGAGAAGATTAATCGGCAAGCGCAAGCATTAAGTGCTTAAAAGCTTAATAGTTACTAGAACAGATTTTTTCAACTCAACTTTCAACTCAACCCCTTTGCCATTTAGTGTGGCATTGGGGTTTTTTATTATTTATCGAAAAGGAGAATTCATCATGGCGATGACAATCTTAACCCCAGAAAAGCTACAAAAACTCGCGCCAGCGGTATTTGCAACGGCACCGGATCACCAAGTATCAGACCGTTATGGCTTTATGCCAACCATTGAAGTGGTTGATGCCCTGAAACACGAGGGTTGGTATCCGGTTCGTGCCTTACAAACCAATGTACGCGACACCTCAAAACGCAATCTTACCAAACACATGATTCGATTTAGACAAGACCCTGACCGACAAATTAAGGTCGGCGACTGTTTAACCGAACTGGTGTTAACCAACTCTCATGACCGCACCGCCGCTTATCAGCTCGATTTAGGGTTGTTTAGACTGGCCTGTGAAAACGGCATGGTGACCCAAACCAATGATTTAGGTGGCATTAAAGTCAAACACGGCAAAAACATTGTTGACTCCATTATTGATGGCAGTCTGAATCTGATTCAGTACGTGCCTAAAATCAGTGAGTCCGTCGATCATTACCGCTCAACCCTCATCTCAAAAGAAGAAGCGCGTCTGTATGCTAAGGCCGCCTTGTCATTACGCTACGGTGAGGATTGGGTGTATTCTTGTCCAGTTAGGCCGGATGACCTGTTACAAGTCCGACGCATTGAAGATCACGAATCCAGCCTTTGGAAAGTCTTCAACCGCGTGCAAGAAAACCTTTTTAAAGGTGGCCTAAGTGGTCGATCATCCAACGGGCGCAATGTCCGTACCCGTGCGATTCAATCCGTGAGCGAGGATGTGAAACTCAATCGTGCCCTGTGGCAATTGACTGAGGAATTCTCCAAGCTCAAGGATGGCGATCAGCTTGGCTTCTTAGTGCCTAAAGCGGCATAGGAGGTCACCATGATGCCACAACCTTTTATCGCCGATGAAAGTCGTGGGTATTATCGCGTCGAGCAACCCATCAGTGCCGATGCGATTATCCAAATGGCGCACTTCTTAGCGAAACAACAACTCAGCCCCGGTCAAACCCTCGACAGCCCTGAAAAGACCTATACCTATCTACAAACCATGCTCCAGCAATTGGAGCATGAGGTCTTTGGGGTGTTGTGGCTGGATCAGCAACACAGGTTGATTGTCTACCAAGAGTTATTCCAAGGCACGATTAATCAAGCGCAGGTCTATCCACGCGAAGTGGTGAAGCACGCGCTTAAACACAATGCCGCGGCGGTTATCTTGGTACACAACCATCCATCGGGCAACCCGCGTCCGAGTCAATCCGACAAGGCCATCACCCAACAAATCAAACAAGCCCTTCAGTTAATCGAGGTGCGATTGTTGGATCATGTGGTGGTCGGAAGGGAAGGATTTGTGTCGCTGGCGCAGTTGGGGGATGTCTAGTGTATGTAAAATTTTACGTATCAACACTATGTTATGAACAGTGACGCATAGTGAAATTTATTGCCAAGCTGTCAATAACTTTAAACCTCACAACCCGCTAAACAAAGCGGGTTTTTTATTGGAGACGTTTTTATGAAACAGCTAAATCAACAAGACATCACATTAATCTTAAACCAACTCAAACAAGTGCAGCAAGAATTGATCGAGCTTAAACGCTCAACTAGGTTGGACTTACTGACGATGGAGGAGATTTGTGAGATGACCAAGTTTTCCAGAAAACACATTTACTTCATGATGAATGAAGGCCGGTTCCCACGTCAAATCAAAATCGGTGGCTCATCTCGTTGGAAACGAACCGATTACGAATCTTGGCTAGAAGCGCAGGTAGCACAAACCGCCGCTTGAATTCAAACCATGCCATGGGCGCTTATTGTGGCCATGGTATTTTTTTTTGGCCAAAACCGGCAGACACATAACATAGTCCGCTAAGTAAAAAAATATTGCACCACATAGTATGAGCAATTCGTTTTTTAACCGAGTCTTCGTTATTTAACTGTTTTCCCGAGTTTTGATGCGATTTTGATTTTTGAGATCAATCTATGCATAGCATTTTAGCGCCTCAATACCGGGGTTAATAGTGTTATATAGTGTTTACGTTAGTAAAAACACTATACACATAAACAGTTAAGAATAGTAACCATAAGACAGGATAGCTATAACGAATTGTAAGCCTATAAACTCTATCAAAAAAGGATTACAAATATGAATAACCAAACCTATCCATTGCGTCACCCAGCCAATAAAGAACTCAAATTACATTATGACAAAAGCTATAGAAATGCACCCGTGGAAACTAAACGTGGCCCAATGGTGACCCAATACCTAGATGGCTTAATTGAGACCATCCGTTGTCAGATTGACCAATATCCTAAAGTTTTTGCTGTGCGGATTGATCTTTATTTTCCAAGTGACTGGAATGAATCAGAGCGAGTAAGCTCGGATTACTATACTCGGTTTATGGACTCCTTAAAAGCCAAGCTCGATGCGTTTAATCACCGCAAAGCGCAATCAGGGGATAGCCGATCAAATACCGTTAGATTTTGCCGTGTTTACGAAGTTGGCGAGTCGCGGGGATTGCATATCCATGCGGTTCTATTATTTAACGGCCATGTCTTTAGAGGGTTGGGTAATTTTGAGTCAACAGAGGAAAATCTTTATCACCGAATTAATGGCGCTTGGGCGAGTGCATTAGGTTTGCATCCAGCGCATATCGTCAATCAGGGTTTAGTCCATTTTGCAGACACCTTTTATATTGAAAAAGGTCAGCCTGATACCCCAGAGCAAATTAAACAAATCTTTACCCGCTCAGCTTACATTTGCAAAGCCGATACTAAACGATTCGATCTTCCAGTGAAAGTGTTTAGTCGTTCACGAGGGTGTATTGGTTAATGACATAAGTTGGCATTTATTTGTTTGAGGAGGGTTAAGTGTTTATGTAAATATTTTATTAAATAATGCAAGTATTTACTGCTACATTTGCTTTATTAGCAGTTGTAGCAGATAATTTATATATTGTATTTAATAAATTTTGGAATACGTGATGAATGAAGATAAAAAGCTACTAGATGAAGATATAGATTTTGAGGTCAATATAAGACACGATATTCATCGTTTTTTTGAGTCTGAGTGGCCGTCATTTGGTGAGACAAGTTTGTTGGAATCTGCGGTTATTGAAGCAGTTGAAAATATTCAAGTCAGCAAACCTATGGCGATTAATTGTGCATTAGGTGCGATGTCTACTGCTTGTCAGGGTCGGGTTCAAGTTCAGCAGCCGACAGGTAATGTTGTAAATACAAATTTAATGTTACTCACGATTGCTGAATCAGGTGAGCGGAAAACGACGGTAGAAAAGCAGTTTTTTAAATCGATTCGTGATTTACAAGCCAGAGCTTCTGAGGATGCCCAAACTAAAAATGCTCAGAATGAATTGGCAAAATTAAACTGGAAGACTGAGTGGACAGCGCTCAATTCTTCTCTGAAGAAGGCTAAACAGAAAGAGGTGTTAAAGCCTGATGATGAAGAGGCAAAAGCCAATCTAAAGCTTATTAAAGACGCGATTAAAGAACACAATGAATCCGAGCCGAAAACCATTACACCGGTTAAATTTATTTATGACGACACCACACCGCAAGCCTTGGTTCGGATGATGCACAAGCATTATCGTCACGCTTGCTTGTTATCGAGTGAAGCTAACGGCATTTTTAACGGTCGAGCGTTTGATGATCTTCATATGCTTAATAGTTTGTGGGATGGTATTGATATTCCGGTAGATCGAATTTCACAACCCAGTTTTATTTTATCCAATGCGCGTTTAACACTGGCTTTGATGACGCAAATGCAAGTGATTGAGTCCTTTTTGACCAAACGTGGCGAAGAGGCAAGGGGTTTGGGTTTTTTGGCAAGATTTTTGGTTGTGCAACCGCCCCATATGTCTGGGGAGCGTGATGCAACGGCAAAGCTCAACAATCTTGTTCATCTTAAAAATTTCAATGATCGCGTTCAGCAGATTATGCTGGATGATATGAAGCACCAGCAAAACAAAACCCTCACAAAGAATGAGCGCGATAAAAAAACGATCTTAACCTTTAGCGCAAAAGCGTCTCAGTATTGGAATCGTTATGCTCAGGCTATTGAGGACGCGCAAAAAGAAGGGCAGGTGTACGAGTTTTACAAGGATCATGCTTCAAAGCTAATGGATAATATTACACGTATAGCGGGTCTAGTTCACTATTTTCACGATCAAGACGATACACAAATTAATCATGCTACGCTTGAGTATGCCTACCAACTCGGTATGCGCTATTCAAAGCATTTTTTAACCTATATTGCTGACGAGCCTGCTTTAATTAAAAACGCCAAGGCGTTGATTGCCTATTTATATCAGCCACCGGCTGAAAGGGTGCCAGAAGGTTGGCAGGAAAACCTAAGTGATCGTTATAACCCTAACAAACAATGGCGAGTCCCGCCATGTAAAGTTATTGAAGGCGCTCACTACCGCGAAGGTCGAGTCATTAAGTTTACTGGGCGTGAAATTCGTCAATTTGGGCCATCCATGTTGCGCGACCCGCAAAAACTCTATCGGGTGATTGAGCTGCTTAAGCGAATGGGCTTTGTTACCCAGCAAGAGCGTGGACGAAAAACCCATTGGGTGTTTTATGAAGCCACCGTCTTTAGCAAGCGTGAGTTAATGCATAAGGATGACTTTAATCCAGAGTTTAAGAACGGGCATCAATATTCAATTAGCAGTTTGCCGTTATTTGAGGAGATTGAGCCGATTGAAAATGTTCGTTTAGATCGAGATCGAATAGAGGGGCAGCAGCAGGTCTATAGAGGAAGATTCAATACGAACCCAGATGGTTTGCAGTTGCGCATTCGCTGTAAAAATAGTGAAGCTGATTAATAAAAATCATGGTTATTCTTTGAATTGTAGTTTAACTCTGGCAAATAGGCATCCATTTCATAACCAAAGCTGGTGTAGGGTTGTGTGCCGCCACCAAAAAACCTGGGTGATAAGTGATTGCCTAAGCGGTCAAATGACTTCAGGCGTTCTGGTATATCGGGTGATGTGCGTTGGGCGCGATTGTGATCAATTTTCATGGCGTAGCCCGCTAACCGCATTAACACGGCAATAAATGCAGTATGCAGTTTGTCGGCATCTAAGCGGCTGTTAGAAGTCTTCGCTAGATCAATGCTCAGAGTTCGTTGATTTAGGTCGCATTCGTTGTTAAGGCTCTGTTCGCATGCCCAAACCACGGGACGACGCATAGCAATTTTGGGGGTAGCTGGAAAATCTAAGTGGTTTAGCGGCCATATTGCGCCATCCAATAATGCGACCACGTCTTTTTGCATGTCGTGTGAGAGGGTGTTTTGTGGCCCAAGATTTATTAGATGTCCTTCAAATGCCGCCTGCACCAGTTTATATGGATTAGAATCCGAGATAGGCTCAGAAGGTTGCTCGATACGGTTAAACCATGCAGTCAGGGTTTTTGTAAAATTTTGCGTCGCTTCTGGTGTTCCAACTACTTCAAGCGCAATTTGTGGTTCATTTAAACGTAAGCATTGCACCAGCCACGTAATCGTTAAACAGTGGTAATCACTTGGCACACCTGCACGCTCTAGCCAGGTAACCAACGGGTCAACTAGGTTTTTAAAATCCCAATTAAGTTCATTAAAACGATGATAGTGTTCATTTATATGCACAGGTTGATTGTTTTGAGAAAACGGGCGCTCAATATAGTAGTTGACGTGCTCAACGGCGGTTTTGGAGTTTTGTGGGGTGTCTTGAGAAATCGCCATTAAAAATCGATACTCATGGCGGTTGGGTAGAAAAGGGTGGATTTGCTGAGAATTTGGATTTTGACAGATGTAGGCGTAGCTTTGTGGGTTCAAGTGCCAGCGGGTTGAGTTATCATTACAAGTTACTGTCGAACTTCTATGAAGAAAGTCGATGTCAGCGGGGTCTTTAGGGATTTGGTGCAACGCACGCCATAGCAATATTTCAATCTCTTTTGCAGACAAGTTGTTCAGTTCATTACCCAGTTCACTTGTCATTAACGTTACAGCATGTTTTTTAAAGGCTGGATCGAGTAATTCATGTTCTTCTAGTTGGGTTTGAGCAATCAGGCCTGCTTCACTGGCAAATAAAAAGTCAACTTTTGCTTGATGCCTGCTCTCTGGGTCGAGCAGGTCAATTCGTCCATAAACTAAATGGTTGCCACCTTCAAAACACTGAATGTTTTTATTACGCAGCCAGCTTACAGCAGAAGAAAGCGAGGGCGAAAGTGACTGATCAAGCCTTGTTAAAAAATGAATGGACATGCCGATTAATTTACCTGTTAGTTGTTATTTTTAAGATTTTATGACATTTTTGTATGCAAAAGGCAAAACCTAATAATGTCATACAAAGCCGATTTTACCGACACTCTCGTTTCAAATGTTGTACAATCTCGACCAAATATTTTATGAGTCGTATTTGGTATCTTGCCACGTCTTATTTTGCAAGTAAAACTAGCCATCAACCCTAGGATAGGATGCTGATGAAAGTGAATTTGGAGTCAGAAGCTGTATTGTGCGTACTGCGTTTAGCAGGAGCGCATCTCAATCAGCGCATGATTTCTGAGAGTTTAGGGTTTAGTTTAGGCAAAACCAATTACTTATTGCGGGCGCTCATTGACGAAGGCTTAATAAAAGCCAAGCCGATAGCAGCAGACGCGGGCTTTGACAAACGTGCGAAATACCATTACGAGCTGACGAAAGACGGTCTTGCGTTAAGGATAGCCTTAACGGAAAAATTTATAGAACTAAGGCAGCAAGAGTGCAAAGAATTACAAGTTGAACTCAGTTCACTAAAAAATAACTAAAAGATGTAGCGAGGATTGAATGAAAGGAATTGTTTTAGCAGGCGGATCAGGGACACGACTTTACCCACTGACACGTGGCGTGTCTAAGCAGTTGGTGCCTATTTATGATAAACCAATGGTGTACTATCCCATTTCAGTTTTAATGTTGGCCGGTATAAAAGAAATCTTGATTATTACCACGCCTGAAGACCAAGAAAGTTTTAAGCGCCTGTTGGGTGACGGCACAGAATTTGGCGTCACATTTGAGTATGTTGTTCAACCTTCACCGGATGGTTTAGCGCAAGCGTTTATATTAGGCGAAGAATTTATCGGTGATAGTGATGTTTGTTTAATATTGGGTGACAATATCTACTATGGTCATGACTTAGCTGAAATGACAGCAAGTGCTGTGCAAAATGCCAAAGAAGAATCTAAAGCGACCGTGTTTGGCTATCATGTTCATGACCCTGAGCGTTATGGTGTGGCCGAATTCGATTGTCATGGCAATGTCATTAGTCTTGAAGAAAAACCGGAAAAACCAAAGTCAAATTACGCAGTAACGGGTCTATATTTCTACCCAAATGACGTTATTCAAAAAGCCAAAGCTGTTAAACCCTCGCATCGTGGTGAACTAGAAATTACCTCAGTAAATCAACTTTATCTAGCCGAAGGGCGTTTAAAAGTAGAGTTAATGGGCAGGGGTTATGCATGGTTAGATACCGGAACCCACGAAAGCCTGCTTGAAGCGGCGACTTTTATTGAAACCATAGAGAAAAGACAAGGCTTAAAAGTGGCTTGCTTAGAAGAAGTGGCCTATGAAATGGGTTATATCACCAAACAACAGCTTATAGATTTAGCCAAACCCTTGGCTAAAAACCAATACGGTCAATACCTGTTAAAACGCGCAGAAGAGATTTGCTAAATTATGGAGTTTGTTAAACAGTCCATTCCCGATGTGGTGCTGATTAAGCCAAGGGTTCATGGCGATGAGCGTGGTTACTTTGTGGAAACCTTTCGTCAGGATAAATTTGAGCAAGCCATCGGCTATAAAGTCAATTTTTGTCAAGATAACGAATCAAAGTCATCTAAGGGTGTCTTGCGTGGTTTGCATTTTCAGTTGCCACCTTTTGCACAGTCTAAATTGGTTAGGGTGATTGAGGGCGAAGTTCTGGATGTGGCGGTTGATATTCGTCAAGGCAGTCCAACCTTCGGTCAGCATGTGTCCGCGATACTAAACGATCAAAACAAACATCAATTATTTGTTCCGCGTGGTTTTGCGCATGGCTTTGTGGTGTTAAGTGAGACGGCCATATTTTCTTACAAAGTGGATAACTATTATTCCCCGGAATGTGATCGCGGTCTTGCGTTTGATGACTCTGCCTTGGGCATTGACTGGCATTTGTCAGCAACGGAACTTAAATTGTCTGCAAAAGATCAAGTGCAACCTAAGCTGAATCAAGTGCAATCAGAAATCAACGCATTTCAGTATGATGTGAACCTCTATGATTAAGCGCATTCTTGTTACCGGAAAATCAGGCCAGCTTGGGCAAAGCATTCAGAAACTTGCCAAGCAATACCCCCAGTTTGATTTTCAATTTGTCGGACGAGACGAACTTGATTTATCACAACCCAATCAGCTTAAAACCCAGCTTAACCAATGGGCGTTTGATGCAATTATCAACTGCGCGGCTTACACGGCAGTTGATAAAGCCGAAACCGAAACCGAACTCGCTGATGCGATTAATCATCGCGCCGTGGGCAAGTTGGCACAAATCGCCAAAGACAGAAACGTATTTTTGATTCATGTCAGCACCGACTACGTTTTTAATGGTCGTCACTTCAAGCCCTATGCTGAATCTGATGAGGTAGAGCCGCAGAATGTGTACGGTGACAGCAAGCTAAAAGGCGAGCAGGCCATTCGCATTATCAATCCGAGCGCAGCGATTGTCAGAACCAGTTGGGTGTATTCCGAGTTTGGTAATAACTTTGTCAAAACCATGCTAAGACTTGGCCAAGAGCGCGATCAGCTAAACGTTATCTTTGATCAAGTCGGCACCCCAACCTATGCGACAGACCTTGCAAAAGCCTTGTTGCAAATTTGTGAACAGCAGAACGTGTCAAGTAACAAGTCAGGCACTGCCATTTATCATTTCAGCAACGAAGGGGTGTGTGCATGGTATGACTTTGCCAAAACCATTTTCGAGTTAAGTGGTATAAGTTGCGATGTGAGTCCAATTGAAACCAAAGACTACCCAACACCGGCAAAACGGCCCCATTACAGCGTATTAAACAAAGCAAAAATAAAACAAGACTTCGCTTTAGCCATTCCTTATTGGAAGGACTCACTCAAAGCCTGTCTATTAGAAATTGAGAAAAACGATGCAAAATAACACCACCATTCTTGTCACCGGCGGTGCCGGGTTTATCGGCTCGGCGGTCATTCGTCATCTTATCAATGATACCAACCACAAAGTGATCAATGTCGATAAACTCACCTATGCGGGTAATTTAGAGTCGCTAGAAAGTGTCGCCGACAATCCACGGTATAGTTTCGAGCAGGTCGATATTTGTGATGCTCAAGAACTCAAACGTGTGTTTAACCAACATCAGCCGGATATTGTCATGCACCTTGCCGCAGAATCACATGTTGACCGTTCGATAGACGGCCCGGGTGAGTTTATTCAAACCAATATCGTCGGCACTTACACGCTGCTTGAACAAGCAAGAGCCTATTGGGCAGGCCTGCAAGACGACAAAAAAGCTAATTTCCGCTTTCATCATATTTCAACCGATGAAGTCTATGGCGACTTACCGCACCCGGATGAGGTGGGTGAAGGGAAAGGAGAGAAGTGTGAAGTCACCTCACACCTAACCCCTCACTCTTTACCGCTCTTTACAGAAACTACTGCCTATGCGCCAAGCTCACCATATTCAGCTTCAAAAGCCGCTTCTGACCATTTAGTACGTGCCTGGCTAAGAACTTACGGTTTTCCCACCTTAGTGACTAACTGCTCAAACAACTATGGCCCGTTTCATTTCCCGGAAAAACTGATTCCGCTCATGATACTCAACGCGCTAGAAGGCAAACCGCTACCGGTTTATGGCAAAGGCAATCAAATCCGCGATTGGCTCTATGTTGAAGACCATGCGCGCGCATTAGTGTTGGTGGCGACTCAAGGCAAAGTCGGCGAAACCTACAATATTGGCGGTCACAACGAAAAACAAAATATCGAAGTGGTCAAAACCATTTGTGAAATTTTGGATGATTTACGCCCTCTCCCTCAGGGAGAGGGAAGGGGTGAGGGTGAGATTTCAAGTTATGCACAACTCGTGACCTATGTAAAAGACCGCCCCGGTCACGACATGCGTTATGCCATTGATGCCAGCAAAATCCAAAAAGAACTCGGCTGGACACCACAAGAAACCTTTGAGTCCGGTATTCGCAAAACCGTGCAATGGTATCTCGATAACCAGGCCTGGTGCCAACGAGTACAAGACGGTAGCTATCAACGCGAACGTTTAGGAGAACAAGCCTAGGTGTTTCGTTATATTAAAGAACTAGCACGATTTGCCAAGCATCTAATTCAAAGCCGAACGCTCATGTTCGCTTTGATAAAAAACGACTTCAAAAAACAATATCTGGGCTCTTACTTAGGTTTGGCTTGGGCATTTATTCAACCACTGATGTTTATGCTCGTTATTTGGACGGTGTTTGAACTAGGTTTCAGAATCGGTCCCACCGCCACCGGTGTTCCATTCGCACTATGGCTGCTTGCCGGTATGGTACCCTGGTTCTTTTTTGCAGACGCCATCCGTTCCGGTGCCGATGCGGTTACCGGCAATGCGTTTCTAGTCAAAAAGGTCGCCTTTAGAATCAGCATCCTGCCGCTAGTGAATATCGGCTCGTCTTTTCTTATCCACCTAGGCTTGGTGTTGTTCCTTGTTATCGCCTTGCTGCTAAATGGTTTTTGGCCAACCCTATATTGGTTGCAACTCCCGTTTTACATCGCCTTGACCATTCTGTTTGCTATGGGCTTATCTTGGCTTACCAGCGCCATTCGCGTTTTTGTAAAAGACGTAGGCAGTGTCATCGCTGTATTACTTCAAATGGGCTTTTGGTTAACCCCCATCTTTTGGTCGCTGGATCTCGTACCTGAAAAATACCATTACCTCATTAAACTCAACCCGGCTTATTACATCGTCGATGGTTATCGTGATAGTTTTATAAGCCAAGTCTGGTTTTGGGAAAAACCAATCTGGTCGCTTTACTATTTGGCGATTACCTGCGTTATTTTGATTTTAGGATCCTTAGTGTTTAAACGTCTAAGACCCCACTTTGCGGATGTGTTGTAATGTCAAATACTGCTATCTCGGTTAGGAGCCTCACCAAAACCTATAAGCTTTATAATCAACCGATTGACCGGCTAAAAGAGGCGTTGCACCCACTTAAAAAGTCTTACCATAAAAACTTCAACGCACTCGATGGTGTCAGTTTTGAAATTAATCGTGGTGAAACCGTCGGTATTATTGGGCGCAATGGCAGCGGTAAATCCACTTTACTCAAACTCATTACCGGGGTGCTAACCCCAACGTCCGGTCGTGCAATTGTACATGGTCGTGTGTCTGCCATTTTAGAACTGGGTGCGGGCTTTAATGGTGAAATGACCGGACTTGAAAACATTTACCTAAACAACACCATTAACGGTATCCCCGAATCAGAAACTGCCAAAAGGGTAGCGCAGATAGTTGATTTTGCCGAACTGGGCGAGTTTATTCACCAGCCGCTTAAAACCTACAGCAGTGGTATGAAAGCACGTTTAGCGTTTGCCGTAGCGATTAACGTCGAACCGGATATCCTCATTGTGGATGAAGCGTTAAGCGTCGGCGATGCCGCATTTCAACGAAAATGCTTTGCCAAAATGGAGCAAATTCGCCAAGCAGGTGCCACCATTTTATTTGTGTCCCACAGTGAAGCCAGTATCGTCAGCCTCTGTAATCGTGCAATATGGTTAGTCAATGGCTCCAAAGTATTAGACGGCGAGCCAAAGCTCGTAACAAATCTTTATTTAAAACACATAAATAATAAAAAGCTCTCTGTGAAAGAATTATTAGACGAATATGAAGCACTATTAATAAGTCCCAAGCCCAAAGTAAAGGATAAGACGGAAAATGCTATTACTAATAATGTCGATTTTGGCAAAGAGTTTTTCAGCGCTGACTTGGAAAGCAAGTCTAAAATTATTCACCGAAGTGATGGTGCAGAAATATTAGGTATTCATATTCAAAATGAAAGTCAAAAAAAAGTGAATGTGATTCATCAAAATAACCTTTATCGGATATATTTCTCTTTCAAGTTGTTAAGAAATATGCATGACGTAAGAATAGGTCTTGCCATAAAAGACATAAAGGGAAACATTATTACGGGTGCGGCATTCGAGTTTGTTAAGCATTCTGGTGTGAATGTCAATCAAACTGGTATACACGAAGGTTTTTGGGAGTTTGATTGCCTTCTAGTGGAGGGTGTATTTGTAATTGATGCCGTCGTTATTGAACATGCTGCAACAGAACGAAAAGTTGTGAGTAAGGTAAATGATGCCTATTTGTTTAAAGTCATGCCAAATAAGAATGAACAAATAATAACGTCACACGTGGCTTTAATAAAAGGATTCGAGGTTATTTAATTAATGTTTTTTAAAAGTATTTTTAGTGGGCTTTTAAGTCAAAAAAAATCTATCTATTCGTGCCTTGTAGACGATCAACCCAAATATTATTTACAAGGTTACTACTTTGTTTTGGCTCTGGTCAAAATTGCTAAGGTTTCAGGTAGTCGTATATACATTCACATGACTACTAAAAATCTAGAATTTGAAAGTTTAGTTTCTCAATATGGGGTTAATATTGTTTATGTTCAGCCCTGGGGTGACAAAAAATACTGCAATAAGTTAGCACAGTTGGATACGCCTGCTTTATTAAAAGCTGATTATGTTTTTTTGTGTGATGCAGATATTTGCATTGTCGATGACTTAGCTGAGCTTGTAGCGCGTGATAAGGTATCGGGTAAGATCGTTGACTTTGATAATCCACCCTTAGAACAATTAAAACAAATTTACAATCATTTTAAGGTTGCTTTACCTGATGAAAGTAGCGACACACTTAACGCCAAACCAACCCTTGTCGGTAATTTTAACGGTGGTCTCTACGGTATTCCTGGAAAACATTTGAAAAAGTTTGGCGAGAAATGGAAAGAATACGCTCTGGCAATGTTGAATGATCAACACATTAAAGACCTGTTGAAAGAAAAAGTGATTCATATAGATCAGATTGCGTTTTCTTTAGCCCTTAATGCACTTAACTTACCTTTTAACTTGCTACCGTATGAATTGAACTGCCCAACTCATCTTAAGGACTTTAATTCATTAAACCAGAAATTGAAAACCAGCCCATCTGTTATCCACTATCATGCAAACTTAACCACTACGGGTCTGCTAGGGGATGTAAACCTCGATAAGGTTCAGTCTGTAATCAAACAAATAAACACGGTTTTGAGTCAAAACTTCAACAATGCGTTATTTTGGAACTATCGTTACAGCTCCAACCCTGCACTAGGCTCAGGCGTAGGCTCAAGGGGTGAAATAGCAGAATACAAATACAAACTTCTAAAGATGTTAGGCATTGAAGCGCAAAATAATGTGCTTGATGTAGGTTGTGGCGATCTAGAAATACTTGGTAGATTTAATATTCCGAATTACACCGGAGTGGATGTTTCAACGGAAGCACTGAATCGAGCCAGAGATAAATACCCTAACTTAAGTTTCTACTCTTATATTTCTCAACAGGAATCTGTTGAATCATCTGATATGGTGGTATGTCTTGATGTGGCTATTCACCAGCCTTCATCGGAAGATTATCATAAATTAATTAACTTCATTTCGAGTAAAACTAGAAAAAGATTGGTGGTGTCTGGGTATGACGCATCTTCAGATAAATCACACATGTGTTTTTATTATGAGCCATTAAAAGAATCTTTAAAGGAACAAAGTAAGTTTAAGTATATTTTTAAAATCGCTGAATACCGAAATTTATCGGTGTACTGTGCAGATATGGGTGATTTATCAAAACTTGATCAAGCTGTACCAAATGATATTACTAATCAAGAACTTGAAGAGTATTTAGTAAAATATTCAATTAGTCTAGATCAATTGCTATCAGCTGTGGTTGCATCGCGTGAGGCATTTGGTTGGTTCACGAAACATCGCCCTAGAATGATTGAGTACCCATGGCTACTGGAGAAGTTTTCTTATGATATGTCAGGTTTAAATGTTGTAGATTTTGGGGCAGGCATTACCCCATTGCCCATCATGCTTGCACAAAGAAATGCGCATGTATTTACGATTGACAATAATCAATCTATTCGACAAAAACAAGACTTACTAAAAGCAAATGAGTGGGGCTTTTTTGATTATGCTGTTTTATCAGATGGTATCACCAGCATTAATAAGACATTCGATGAAAACAGTTTTGAACCCGCCTCTTTGGACGTGTTTTACAGTATATCAGTTATTGAGCATATGCCAGCCATCCATAGAAGGGCGGTTCTTGCTAACGCAGCAAAATCGCTTAAAGCGGGTGGCAAGGTATTTTTAACTATTGATTTATGTAAAGAATCAGAAAATCTATGGAATATGGCGGCAGGGCAGATTGTTGAGAGTACAGAAGAACATGGAACGCTTGAAAGTTTGTTGCTTGAGTTAAAAAACGTAGGATTAACCGTGGAAGAAACACAAGTTATAAGACTTCCAGATGTTGAGCGTGTTGATCTAGCGCTTATATCGGCTGTGAAGGAGCCAACAAAATGAAACAAACCTGTATCTTAATTCTAGGTATGCATCGCAGTGGTACCTCAGCCTTATCCGGTACATTGAATTTATTAGACGTGTACTTGGGTACAGAGTTGATGAAGCCAATGGAGCAGAATGCAAAAGGGTTTTATGAAAACACCCACCTGTACAGGATTAACGAAAAGCTGCTAAAGCAAATGAACAGCCGTTGGGATGATGCTTTTTATACGGAATCAAAACTCAATGCGATAGACGACACAACAGAGCTCGAAGCAGTATTAAAACAAGAGTTTCAGTACAGTCAGCTTTTTGCAATCAAAGACCCGCGTTTAGCTTATTTGTTTCCGCTTTATACCAAGGCGTTAACCAATATGGGCGTGGATATAAAAGTGATTATCCCTTTTAGAAACCCCTTAGAGGTCGCAGACTCCCTCAAAACGCGTAACCAATTTAGCCAAGAAAAAGGCCTACTGCTTTGGGCCTATCATTTCTTGTTATCAGAAAAACTAAGTCGTGCTTTGCCTAGAGTTTTTACTCGCTTTGATGAGTTAGTTCAATCACCACAAACGGTGATAAAGCAGATAGACCAAAAATTAAAACTAAACCTAAATTCAAAGTACAACGCTAAAAAAGATCAAATAGCCGACTTCTTAACGCCGGGTCTAAAACACCACAATATCGCATTGGATAACTTGTCGGAAAAAGTGCCCAAACCGATAAGGGATATTGTGAGCTTGGTGCCAAATCTGAATGAAACAGAGTTGGATGCAAAATTTGATGAACTTCGCCAACAGCTTTTTGATAATCAAAGCCTGTTCTACAACGGTGATATTTTAAAAAGCATGCAAGAGCTGGAGCAAGCCAAACAAGGGCTGCAAGCAAAAGACCAAGAGCTAGAGCAAGCCAAGCAAGGGCTGCAAGCGAAAGACCAAGAGCTAGAGCAAACGAAACAAGGACTGCAAGCGAAAGACCAAGAGCTGGAGCAAACCAAACAAGTACTGCAAGCAAAAGACAAAGAGCTAGAGCAAACCAAGCAAGGGCTGCAAGCGAAAGACAAAGAGCTAGAGCAAGCCAAGCAAGGGCTGCAAGCAAAGGACCAAGAGCTAGAGCAAATTAAACATGAACTTGTTGCTATGCACTTAAGCACTAGCTGGAAAATAACGCGTCCACTGCGAAAAGTTAAAAGATTCTTTAGGTTAAAAAAATGAACAAATTAAAACGCTTAGTTAGAGCTATTAGAGATTACTACGTCATCAAAAACAGTGGGTTATTTGATGCGCATTACTATTTAACAAATAATACAGATGTTCGTCACGCTGACATAAACCCACTTAAACACTATGTAAAACACGGTGGACTGGAAGGGCGAAATCCATCTTCGGAGTTTGATGGGGAATATTATCTAAATG
Source organism: Thiomicrospira sp. (assembly GCF_036568485.1). Taxonomy (GTDB): domain Bacteria; phylum Pseudomonadota; class Gammaproteobacteria; order Thiomicrospirales; family Thiomicrospiraceae; genus Thiomicrospira. Next base: position 29,674 of record NZ_DATCSL010000006.1, on the reverse strand, counting down.
CGAACTCTGATGTTAAAGAAGCTAACCTTAATCCTTTAGCGCATTATATAAAACATGGTGGAAAAGAAAATAGATCACCCAATAAGGCTGGATTACACCTTTATAAAAATAAAGGCTTACACAATGATGCCGTTCAAAATGACACGAAGCTAATTGCTTCTCTTAAGCGTAATACAAAAAACAAAAATGTTATTGTTTTTCATGTTTTTTATATTGAGCTTGTTGACCACTTCATTGAAAAGTTTTCGCATCTTGAAGGCATTGATTTTGTCGTAACTTGTAGGGTTGAGATTTACCCAGACGTTAAATCTAAATTTGAAAATTTGAGTCACAATAGTTGTGTCTTGGCAGTAGAAAATCAAGGTTATGATGTATTACCTTTTTTAAAATTACTTAAACCTTTAAATGACGCGGGATATCATAACTTTATTAAGCTTCATACTAAAAGAGATCATCCGAATAAGTTGGTATCAAGTATTTGGCGAGAGAGTTTAGTTGATGATTTGATCAGAGATAACAAACAAAAAGACCTTGTATTTAATCAATTGTCAATAAAGGGTGGGGCAATTTTAGTTGGTTCAGGTATAAATTATTTATCCTATCGCTACACTAAGTACCATAACCATAACCATAACCATGTGGTTCAGATAGCTAAATTATTTAAACTCCAGATTTCTGAGTACGACGACTGGGGTTTTTTTGCCGGTACGATGTTTGCAGGTCGTGTTAAAGAGTTTCAAAAGCTTGATAATAAAGATTTAATAAAGTTTTTAATTGATGAGAATAAGGCCGCTTTAGGTTCAGGTGTTGACTCTTCTCCCTACCATGCATTGGAGCGTTTATTTTGTTTGTTGCTAACAAGAGACACCTCTCGTATTTCTTGTGTGGATTACGATATATCGAAAAATAATGTACATCCACAATTTACTTCGGACATTAAACCGCTTATGGCTAGTGCTGAAATAAGATACTCTTATTACAAAAATAAAGCCTATCTGAAAAAAATTAAGCTGCTTGAAAGAGCGAATTTATTGGATCCTTGGTGGTGTTACCACGAATATAGGATCATGGATATTGATCAGATTAATTTATTTGAAGCCTACGTAACCGGTGAGATTAATTTTTTATCAGAGGATCATAAAAAAGACATCATCAGTTTTAATTTTGATGAGGATAGGCTAAAAATTAAAAGCGGCTCTTTAGAATCAGAGGTTCGGCTAAATGAAGCATTATTAACACGCAATGTTTGTTTTAAGGATGGACTTAAGCCTGCTAATCAAGTAAATGGTAAGAATGAGATAAAAGTATCAGTCATATGCCAAACTTATAATCATTCAAAGTTTATTGATCAGGCTATAGAGTCCATGGTCAATCAAAAAACAAATTTCAAATATGAGATTTTAATTGGTGATGATTGTTCTACCGATGATAGTGCAAAAAAAATAGCGGTTTGGGCAAAAAAATATCCTGATAAGATTGTTTTTATAAATCGTGGAAAAAATATCGGGCCAAAAGAAAACTTCAAGGATTTGCTACAACGTTCGAAGGGAAAGTATATTGCTTTAAATGAAGGCGATGATTTTTGGTGTTCTGAGCACAAATTGCAGAAACAAGTTGATTACATGGAAGCTAATTTGAATTGTAATGTATGCTTTCATCAGGTTAAAGTCATTAATGATGAGGTTCGAGATTTTAAAGGTTTATTTCCTGGTAATAATATCAAGGGCGATATTATTTTGGTTGAGGATTTATTTGATCGTAACTATATTCAAACCAATAGCGTTATGTATCGAAAAAGCGAGGATACATTTGTCGCATTGCATAAGGATTTAATGCCCGGGGATTGGTTTAGACACATCCTACATTCTTTACGGGGCGAAATTCATCTTTTGCCAGATGTTATGTCGGTATATAGGCGTCATGCAGGTGGTATTTGGTCACCTTTAGCTGATCCAGCTAAAAAATTTGGTTACAACCAAGCTGTTTTTTTCAACCAATTAAACAAACTAACATCAAATTACTTCCATAGAAAAACCACAAGTAAAATTTATCACTTATACAGAAGAAAGTTCTGGGAAGCATTTGCTTCTAATGATCATGATTTATTATTTAAATTATTTACATTGGATAGATCTCTTAGTCGATATTTCTTTTACAGAGCTGGTTTAGCTGATTACATTGCAGAAGAAGCATTCGTTAGCTTAGAAAACTTTATATGTTTTATGAAAAGCCTGTTTAGTATTGATGTTATCGTTACATCTTACAATCATAAAGAATATTTACCAAAAACCCTAGATTCAATTTTAAATCAAAAGGGTTTGTATACATTCAGAGTTCTTGTTAGTGATGATTGCTCCCCTGATGGTACGGGTGATATTTTAGAACAGTATGTTCATACCTATTCTCAAGTTCTCCACAATATTTCACCTTCTAAAAACTTGGGCATGCTCAAAAATATGAAGCACGCTTTTTCAAAAGTAAGCGCAGAATATCTTGCTATTTGTGAGGGTGATGATGAATGGTTATCAGATCTGAAACTACAAAAGCAGCTTGGTTATATGTTACAGAATAAAGATGCATCAATGTGTTTTAATAAGGTGCTCCTAGACTATCCCGAAAAAAATCATACCCAACCACACCCTGGGCAGGAAAAAATAAAAACGGATAGTATTGACTTTAAATACATATTAAATACAGCAGTAACGGCTAATTTTTCTTGCTGTTTTTATAGAACGGATTTTGTTAAGTCGATACCAGAGAGCTATTTTGAGCGGAAGAATGTAGCTGATTGGTTGTTTAATTTATACATGGCTTCTTTTGGTAAGGTCGGTTTTGTGCCTGAGTTACTCTCTAAATACAGAGTCCATTCAGGTGGTCAATGGTCTGGCTTAAGTAAAGAAGAGCAATATGCACGTAAACAAAATTCATATAAATTGTATCTTGAACTTTTCCCTGCTTATGAAGTTGATATCAAGCCTTTAATAGATGTTCAACTATTACAAGAAGATAGCCAATGATCCCTGTCACCAAAGCCTATTTACCCAATAAAGACAAATACAAAGCCTATGTGGATCGTATTTACGACACCGCTTGGCTCACGAATAACGGCACACTCTTGCAAGAGCTTGAGCGCCGTTTAAAAGAACACTTGGGCGTTAAACATCTAATTTTGGTGGCGAATGGTTCGCTTGCCTTGCAGTTAGCCTATAAAGCGCTCGATCTAAAAGGTGAAGTGATTACCACGCCCTTTAGCTTTGCCGCCACCACCAGCACGCTCGCCTGGGAAGGCTTAAAACCCGTGTTTGCGGATATTCACCCGACTTGCTTTAACCTCGACCCAAATAACATCGAACCGTTGATTACCGAACACACCAGCGCCATTGTGCCGGTGCATGTATTTGGCAATCCTTGCCAAGTCGAAGCCATACAAGCGATTGCGGATAAACACAACCTCAAAGTCATCTACGATGCTGCCCACGCCTTTGGAACAGAATACACCGACCAGCACGGCCACACACAAAGCGTGCTTAACTACGGCGACATCAGCACCATCAGCTTTCATGCCACCAAACTGTTTCACACCATTGAAGGCGGGGCGGTCATCACCAACGACGACGAACTCGCCCGAAAAATCCGCCTGTTGATTAACTTTGGCATTACCGGCCCAACCACCATCGAATCGGTTGGCACCAACGCCAAAATGAACGAATTTGAAGCCGCGATGGGCTTATGCGTTTTAGATGAAATCGACACCATCAAAACCGAACGCCAACGCATTTGGCAAACCTACCAACAACAACTACCAGGCTTGGTGCAATTCCAACAATGGAACCCACAAAGCCAAAACAACCACGCCTACGCGCCGGTGTTATTTAAAAGCGAAGCGCAACTGCTCCAAGCTGAAGCCAAACTCAAAGAGCACAACATTATCCCAAGACGTTACTTTTACCCAAGCCTCGACACCTTGGAATATTTAAAAACCGATGTCATTGCGAGGAGCGAAGTAATTTCTAACCAAAACAAACGTCATTGCGAGGAGCGCAGCGACGCGGCAATATCTAGCCTACAAAATCGGAACAACCAGGCCTGCATAATTTCAAGAGACATCGCCAGCCGGATTTTATGTTTGCCGATTTATCCAGGTCTGGATTTCCCTGATCAGTTAAATGTAATAAAAGTGATAAAGGAATAATATGCCGTTTTTTATATTAGCCAATCCGCGTTCTGGTAGTTCAATGTTTAGGTTAATGTTGAATGCCCATTCGAATGTAACGGTTCCCCCTGAGTCTGGGTTTGCGCTATGGTATGCAGAAAAATACTCTGAGTTGGATGTATATAACCAAAAAGTTTATGCATCATTTGTGGATGATGTTCTACAAGCAAAAAAATTCGAGACATGGGGGGTAACACGTGATCAGTTGTTTGAAAAAATATCTGAAGTTAAACCCGACTCATACACTGGTATGGTTGATATAGTTTATCAAACATACGCATTTGCTCATGGTAAGTGTGCAAAAGTATTTGGTGATAAAAATAATTATTACGTGGAACATATTGATTCGATACAAAAAGTATTCCCTAATTCAAAAATGGTTTTTTTATTTCGAGATGGGCGAGACGTTGCTGTTTCATACAAGAATATTGATCAAGAAAAAATTAAATCTGATTATGTTCCTAAGTTGGACAAAAACATTAGCTCGATAGCAACAGAGTGGGCTAATAATGTGCAAAATTTTCTACGTGTAATGGATCAGGATAAAGAGACTATAGCGGTCAAGTATGAAGACTTGCTAACAAATCCTGAAAATGAGCTTTGTCGTGTTTTTAATTTTTTAGGTGAGGAGTTCGAAGGTCAAACACTAAATTTTCACCAATTTAATGATGAACCTAAAGAGTTTTTACAATGGAAGTCAAAAACTCTTGAAGGTGTTGATGATAAGAATATGAATAAATATAAAACGTATTTGACTGATGAAGAAATAACAGAATTCAACGAAATAGCTAAAGAGCAACTCCTCACCCTAGGTTATGAAGTTTAATTAGCTATTTGTTTTTGAATAGTTGAAGAAAAAACTTGCCTCTAATGGTTTTGTAACGGATGCGCAATATCATTTACAACAAAAGTTTGATGTCACGCGCAAGCCGGTGAGGGATGAACGAATAGTTTCAGCCTATGAGTGTTTTGCTTTTTCGGAACGCTAGTGCGGAATTTGGGATGGTTAGAGTAATGAAAGATAAGGTTTCAGATAAGAATAATTTGCATGATTTTGACAATAATCATGTTTTAACGATTCTGGCAGAACTCGAGGCCCGTGAGTTAGTTTCGCTCAAGAGTGCTGACGCTCAAACAATCTTAAAACTTTATTATGATTACCTTAAAACCCAAGAGCGTTTGAAGGTGGAGCAGATGAAATTTGAAGCCAAGCGTTTCAGAGTGTTGTGTGTCTGGGGTTTGATTATCTTTGTGTTTGGCGCAGGTGTAGGCGTTAGCCTTGGTTATTACTTTGCTCATACACCACAGACCACAGATACCAAGGTTAGCAAGTCTGTTTTACTATCGGGTGTTGAGTAGTGACTGAGATAATCGTTGCATTTATTGCGGCTATTTTGGCGTATCTTGGTTTGGTCCTTACTAAGGAGCAGAAAGTTTCTGAGTTTCGTCAAAAGTGGATTGATGAGGTTAGAAATGACTTGGCGGATTTGTTGTCTAGAAGTATCGCTATTCAATTGAATTTTGCGAGCTTTTGCAGAGGAAAGTTACAAGCAAATTTGTATGCGGAATTTATAAAAACTCACTCTGAGGACGCGCATACGCTTTTAATGTTGGCTGAACGAATTAAGTTTAGGCTAAACCCGAATGATGATGAAGGGCTAATAGAGTTATTGGATGAGTTGACTGCGATTATAACATCGCCAAGTAAATTAAAGTCAGGTGATGAGCTTGAGGTTATTACTTCAAAACTCAGTGACGCCGGTCATAGAGTTTTTAAAACAGAATGGGAAAGAGTGAAAAATGGCGAGCCTTGGTTTTATTGGTCAAAATGGGCTGTAATAGTTTTTTTCGGCTTAGTGTTGGTATTCGTTGTCTTTCGTTTAGTTTCTGCTTTTTGAGCAATTAGACATTAAAATATAAGATTGGGTTGGTAAATGGGCAAGTTGCGATGATGAAGTATTGGACAAATTTGGTTTTATTAAGTTATGCCGTGATTTCAGTTTTGTGTATAGTCCAATCTCAATTTCAGATGTTCTATGCATTTACGTTGTTAGCATTCGTTCTGTTGGTGTTTTTAAACTTAGAAAAATTTGAGTCTTTTAAACTACCAGGCTTGGCAGCCAAACTCAAAGCGAGTATTGCAGAAGCCGAAGTGACGAAGGCTGAGTTTGAGCAGTTAAGCCAAGAGTTTAAAGAGAAGACGCAGGAACTTGAAAAGCTTATAAAGCGGAACCACTCTATGGCATTGGCATTGTCTTTGTGAACATTAATAAACTTAGACAGGCTTAAACTTGAGTATCGCGATTTTACTTTCTACCTACAATGGTGCTGACTTTATAACGCAGCAATTAGATTCGTTATTTGAGCAAAGTCATGCTTCATTTGAGGTTTTTGTTCGTGATGATGGTAGTCAAGATGGTACTTTGGAGGTTTTGAAAGGCTATGATGTAAAGTTATTGCCTTCGGACGTAAACTTGGGTTCTAGAGAGAGTTTTGCTGCTTTATTAAACTATGCCGTGAGCAATAGTGATGCGGACTATTTTATGTTTTGCGACCAGGATGATGTTTGGTATGCCAACAAGGTTGAAAAGACGTTAGCGAAAATGAAGCAGATGGAAGCCCAGTATGGCGATGTTCCCTTACTTGTCCATACTGACTTGGAAGTAGTCGATGAGTTGTTAAACACGATTGCACCGTCTATGTGGCAATATGAACATACACTGCCGGAGAAAAATGCATTTAGTCGTTTGTTGATCCAAAATACCGTAACCGGTTGCACCGTTATGATTAATCGTGCATTGGCGGAGAAGTGTTTAACCATCCCAAACGGTGCGATTATGCATGACTGGTGGTTAGGTTTGGTGGCGAGTCAGTTTGGTAAGATTGGGTTTATTACAGAGCCAACAATTAAATACCGTCAACATGGTAAAAATACGATTGGTGCAAAAGGGTTCAAGGTTAATCCATTGCACATGGTTTTGGGTTTGATTTATAGCTTGGTGTTTCGTGATCAAGATTACCTAAAGCATTTGCAGGTGAATATTGATCAAGCACGAAGTTTTTTAGACGTTTTTGTTGATGAAATTGATGACAAAAACAAAGCATTGATAACCGATTTTATTACGTTAGAGCAAAAATCTTTTTTTCAGCGTCGTGTCGTTATCTACAAACATCGATTGTTGAAACAAGGTTTTTTAAGAAACGTCGCACTGTTTGTTAAGGTATAGATGGTGTGATGATTTGAACTATACATGTAGAGTACAAGGTATTTAAATGATTGGTAACCGATTAACCCACCTCAAAAAACTCGAAGCCGAAGCCATTCACATTATGCGTGAAGTGGTGGCGGAGTTTGATAATCCGGCGATGCTTTATAGTGTTGGTAAAGACTCATCCGTGATGTTGCACTTGGCGCAAAAAGCGTTTTATCCGGCACCACCGCCGTTTCCTTTGGTGCATGTTGATACCACCTGGAAGTTCCGTGAGATGATCGAGTTTCGTGATCGACGCGCTAAAGAAGTGGGCATGGATTTGTTGGTGCATATCAATCCAGAAGGGGTGGGGATGAACATTTCCCCTTTTGAACATGGCTCCGCTATGCACACCGATATTATGAAAACTCAAGGTTTGCGCCAAGCGTTGGATAAATATAAGTTTGATGCCGTGTTTGGCGGAGCGCGTCGTGATGAAGAAAAATCCCGTGCTAAAGAACGCATTTATTCCTTCCGTGATAAAAACCACCGCTGGGATCCGAAAAACCAGCGCCCGGAGTTATGGGATATTTATAACGGTCGCCATAATAAAGGCGAATCTATTCGTGTATTCCCTTTGTCCAACTGGACGGAGTTAGACATTTGGCAATATATTTATTTGGAAAACATCGAAATCCCTAGTCTGTATTTCGCCAAAGAACGCCCGGTAATTGAATACGGCGGCACCAAAATCATGGTCGATGACGATCGTACCCCCGAAGGTTTACGCGCTAACGCTAAAATGGAAATGGTGCGTTTTAGAACCTTGGGTTGTTACCCCTTAACCGGTGCGGTGAACTCTACTGCCTCAACGCTTCCTGAAATTATTCAAGAAATGCTGCTCACCAAAGTATCTGAGCGTCAAGGTCGATTGATTGACCACGACGAAGCAGGCTCTATGGAAAAGAAAAAAATGGAGGGGTATTTCTAATGGCACATCAGTCAGATTTAATTGCACAAAACATCGAACAATATCTGCAACAGCATGAAAACAAAGAGCTGCTGCGCTTTATCACCTGCGGCAGTGTCGATGATGGCAAAAGCACACTTATTGGTCGCTTATTACACGACAGTAAAATGATTTTTGAAGATCAACTCGCCGCCATTAATAAAGACTCCAAAAAACACGGCACCACGGGTGAAGAAGTTGATTTAGCTTTATTGGTAGATGGTTTGCAGTCTGAACGCGAGCAGGGCATCACGATTGACGTCGCCTATCGTTTTTTCTCTACCGATAAACGCAAGTTTATTATTGCCGATACCCCCGGGCATGAACAATACACCCGCAATATGGCCACCGGCGCATCGACAGCGGATTTAGCGATTATCTTGATTGACGCACGTCATGGCGTGCAAACCCAAACCAAACGCCATTCGTTTATCACCAAGTTGCTGGGTTTAAAGCACATTGTGGTGGCGATTAATAAAATGGACTTGGTGGATTATTCCGAAGCCCGTTTTAATGAAATCAAAGCACAATACACCGAGTTTGCAACAAAGCTGGATATTCAAAATCCCATCTTTGTCCCCCTGTCCGCGTTGAAAGGCGACAATGTGGTGAATCCAAGCGAACACATGAGTTGGTATAAAGGTCAGCCATTAATGAGCCTGTTGGATAGTATTGAAATTGGTGACAATATTAATCATCAAAATTTCCGCTTGCCGGTGCAGTATGTCAATCGCCCACACCTTAATTTCCGGGGTTTCTGTGGCACGATTGCCGCTGGTTCCATTTCGGTCGGCGATGCCATCACGGTTTTGCCATCGGGTAAGACCTCTAAAGTCAAACAAGTGATTCAGCCTGCGGTAAATGAATCCAATATGTCAGTGCAAACAGCCTTTGCCCCGATGGCTGTCACCCTAACGCTAGAAGATGAAATCGATATCAGTCGCGGCGATATGATTGTTAAATCGGATGACTTGCCCAAAGTGGCGAATGGTTTTGAAGTTAAGCTGGTCTGGATGAACGAAGCGGCGATGAAGCCGGGTAAAGAATACCTGATCAAGCGCGCGACATCATCGGTGACGGGGCGTTTTACCACCATTGATTATCAGGTTGACGTTAATACGTTTGAAGAATCACAGGTTGAGCAACTTGAGTTAAACCAAATCGCTCAATGTCAATTGCAATTGAACCAAACTATCGCTTTTGATGTCTACGAGGAAGTGAAAGGTACGGGTAGCTTTATTGTGATTGATAAATATACCCACGCCACACTAGGGGCGGGGATGATTGTGAAGGCTGGAGATACGGCTTCATCAGCATCTAGTCGTGAATACTCTGAGGCGGAAAAGGCGCTCAATGCCTATATTCGTCAGCATTACCCGGAATGGGGTGCATTGGCGATAAAGGATATTTAGCCTTGGAGCTAGGCGGCTTTTTGCAAGATGTTCAAGCCTATCTCGTTGTTGCGAGCTTGGTTGCGTTGTTTGTGCTGTTGGCAAAAAGCCGCGCTCACCCGGCTAAATGGATGGTGGGTTTAGCGGTCGGCTATTATTTAGCAGGCCTGGTGACGTTAGACGGGTTTTTAACCAGCTATGTTAATCCGGCGGTGATGACTTTAATGTTGTTATTGCTGGTTGGCATGGTGTTAGAAAAAACGACTTGGTTAAATCGATTAGCTGAAGGGTTATTTAAATCCAGCTTGCGTGTGACTTACGCTAAGATGGGGCTGTTTGTTGGTTTAAGTTCAGCCTTTTTGAATAATACCGCGATTGTCGCAAGCTTATTATCGGCAGCTAAAAACAACCGCTTTCAATTGCCTTCTAAGGTTCTCATTCCACTGTCTTACATTGCCATTTTAGGCGGAACCCTAACCCTGGTCGGTACCTCCACACACTTGCTGGTAAACGGTTTAATGGTGCAAGCGGGCTTTACGCCGTTTGCGCTATTGGATTTTATTTGGGTGGGCTTGCCGGTGCTGGTAATAGGGTCTTTAGTGATTGTGTTATTGGCGGGGCGTTTGTTGCCGACTATTGTGAGAGAAAGTACCAGCCAGCGCGATTACTTTATTGAGGCTCACATTAGCCCAAATAGCGTTTTTATTGGTCAATCGATTAAGCAGGCGGGTTTGCGCAACTTACAGAGTTTGTTTTTGGTTGAGTTAATCCGTGATGGTCAGTTGATCTCTCCGGTTTCACCGGATACGGTGCTGATGGGAAAAGATCGACTGTTGTTTGCTGGCGATGGAGACGGTGCCAATCAACTTAAAACTTTACCCGGTTTAACCCTACCAGGCCTGGTGGAAAGCCTAGATACCGATAACTTGGTTGAAGTGGTGATTTCGCCACAATCATCGGTGGTGGATTTGACGTTAAAGCAGGCCAATTTTAGAAACAAGTTTGATGCGGCAGTAGTGGCGATAAATCGTGGCGGTGAAACCTTGTCCGGCAAGCTGGGCGAGATTGCACTGCAAGCAGGGGATAAATTGCTATTGGCTACGGGGCATGATTTTAACCAACGCGAAAACTTGGCTAAAAACTTTTATTTTTTGTCTGAACGTAAACTCTATAGGCCGCTCACATCCATCCAAAGTCATCTAACGCTCTTTGGGTTTTTGGCGGTGTTGGGGTTGAATGTCGCCGGTGTGCTAGCGTTGTTTGATGGTTTATTGATATTGCTTGGTTTGTTTTTGGCGCTTGGTTTTTTGGGTGTAAAAGAAGTGCGCCATAGAATGCCGTTTGATTTGTTTTTAATGATCGGTTCAGCGTTGGTGATTGCCAGTGTGTTGTTATCATCCGGCGCCGCAAATTTAATATCTCACGCCATTATGCACCTGTTTGGGCAATGGGGGGTTATCGGCGCGTTTATCGGCGTTTATTTACTCACCCTAGTGATGACGGAAACCGTCACTAACAATGCGGCGGCGGCTTTGGCGTTTCCGGTAGCGATTGCTACAGCGCAAGGTTTAGATGTGAGTGTGTTGCCGTTTGTGCTAGCGGTAGCCTATGGTGCCAGCGCCAGCTTTTTAACCCCGTTTGGCTATCAAACTAACCTGATGGTTTATACGCCGGGTCAGTACCGCTTTATGGATTATGTGCGCATGGGCATGCCGGTATCTTTAGTATACTCCGTGACCGTGCTTGGTCTAACACCATTATTTTTTCCGTTTTAACCCTAGCAACCAACAACATTGTCGGTTAGGTTATTTTTTTAGTGTTTGTTAGAATAGCGGTGAGAACTGAATTTTTTGGAGGTAAGGTATGCTAAGTATCACTGAATTAACGCAGCGTGTAAAAGCAACGCCTGTTTCGCTTAGTCATTGTGAACGTATTGCTTTGTTGCAGGATGCGCACATTTTGGACTCCGATGAACGATTGAATCGTTTTTTTCAAGTGAAGGACGCTGATATTAGGTCTTTAGGTGGCGATAAGGCGAAAAGTAAACTAACACGTTCGTCTTATTCTGAGCATAAATCTAATTAATTATGTATAACGCAAAACCTGCTGTTGTTTATGGGTTTCACGGCATAGATAAAGATGCCGCGTTCAAAATCTTAATGCAAGAAGATCAGTTTCATCACAGTAATAACGATTATGACTGGCTTGGCGAGGGCGTTTATTTTTGGGAAAACAATCTTGAGCGTGCTCGCCAGTATGCTCAAGAAGACAGTCAACGTCAGCATTCAAAAATAAAAACGCCATTTGTTTTAGGTGCGGTGCTGGAGTTGGGAAACTGCTTAGATTTGCTTGATCAGCGATATATTGATTTCCTAGCCGTTGCCTATTCAAGGTTTATCGAAGATATGAAGGCAGAGGGTAAAGAGTTGCCTCTAAACCTGCCTGCTGTAGATGGTGATTTTGATTTTAAAATGAGAAAGCTTGATTGTGCTGTTATACGCTATGCATGTGCGCTTGCTCGTAAAGAAGGTTCGCCCTTTGATTCTGTTCGAGCCGCGTTTATCGAGGGCTATCCTATTTATGAAGGTGCCAAATTTTTTTCAGGAAATCATATTCAAATCGCCGTAATAAACCCTGATTGTATAAAGGGTATATTTCTTCCTCGCAATGCGACTGAGCAATCTGAATTTTTGACTGATAACACTTAGCCTTTTGCCATCTCTAGCCAGACAGTTCAATCATGCAAACGCGTGATTGCAGACATGAGCGATAAAAAAATGACTATTATTAATCCGTTTTTAACAAAGTAATAACCCTAATGACCCTTGAAAAAAATATCGTCTGGCATGACCATCACATTACCCAAGCAGAACGTGCCAATCAGAAACAACAAAAGCCTTGTATTTTATGGTTTACCGGTTTAAGCGGTAGCGGAAAATCGACCATCGCCAATGCGGTTGAGCAAAAACTGTTTCAATTAAACAAGCACACCTATTTGCTGGACGGCGATAACGTTCGTCACGGCTTAAATAAAGGATTAGGTTTTTCAGAAGCTGATCGAATTGAAAACATTCGCCGAGTCGGTGAGGTGGCGAAATTATTTAGTGATGCGGGGTTAATTGTTTTGACCGCGTTTATTTCGCCGTTTCAAAAAGACCGCGACATGGTGCGCCAACTCACCAGTCCTGGTGAGTTTATCGAAATCTTTATTGATGCGCCTTTAAGTGTCTGCGAGCAACGTGACCCCAAAGGCTTATACAAAAAAGCCCGTGCGGGCGAAATAAAAGACTTTACCGGCATTGATTCGCCCTACGAAGCACCGAAAAGCCCAGAGATTCATATCGCCAACAACGATATAGAAATTGACAAGGCTGCACAGCAGGTGATCGATTACTTACAACAGCATCAATACATTTAAAAAGAAACAAAAGCATGTTAGAAAAAATCAATATTCAGGAGATTATCCAAATCGCCAAACAAGCCGGTGACGCTATTATGCGCGTTTACCAAAAAGACTTTGCGGTGGAATATAAAGGTGATCAATCGCCGCTTACCGAAGCCGATAAAGCGGCGCATGACATTATTGTGGCGGGATTGGAGCAGTTGGAGATGGCTGTTCCAATCTTGTCGGAAGAGGGTAAACACCTTCCTTATGAAGAGCGTAAAGACTGGGAATACTTTTGGCTGGTTGATCCACTCGATGGCACTAAGGAATTTGTGAATAAGAACGACGAGTTTACCGTTAATATCGCACTTATTCATAAAGATACACCGGTGTTAGGTGTGGTCTATGCCCCGGCACTCAACCAATGCTATTGGGCAAAACAAGGCGAGGGCGCATTTAAAGAGGGTTTAAAACTACCACTCAAAACGGAGCAAGAACGCGAGACTTATAAAATTGTTGCCAGTCGTTCACACATGTCCGATGAAACTCAAGCCTTTATTGATGCGATTCAAACCGATAAACCAAAGGAATTGGTATCGATTGGCAGCTCGTTGAAAATTTGCCTAGTTGCTGAAGGCGAGGCCGATGTGTACCCACGACTCGGCCCAACAATGGAATGGGATACCGGTGCGGCGCATGCGATTATGCTTGAAGCGGGGATGCCTTTTAGCAAGTATAAAGATAATACGTTTTCACAACACTTGTATAATAAGCCAAATTTATTGAATGATTGGTTTGTAGCTGGACTTAAGTGAAGGTGGCTGGTAAAGGTGGCGTGATTTTGAATTTGGATAAAAAAAATAACCCTAAAGTGGATTTGAGCACCAAGCGTGTGGCGGTTTTGTTATGTACCTATAACGGTGGTAAGTATCTTCAAGAGCAGCTAGAGTCGATTGCACAGCAAACGCATCCGGTGATTGATATTTATGCCTCAGACGATGGTTCTAATGATTCAACGCACCGCATTCTCGAAGGCTTTAAGCCGCTTTGGACAAAAGGGGATTTTGTTATCTACCAAGGGCCATGCAATGGGTTTTGCGATAATTTTATGTCGTTGGTGTTTGATCAAAATATTCATGCTGACTACTACAGCTATGCAGACCAAGATGATATTTGGGAAGCTGACAAAATTGAAGCGTCTTTGAACCGACTTTTGCAATTAGATCAGACTAAACCGTTATTGTATTGCTCAAGAACCTGCTTGATCGATGAGAAGGGGAATATGTTAGGTTACTCTCCATTATTCCAAAAGAAGCCTAGTTTTGCGAATGCTTTAGTTCAGAGTATTGGTGGTGGCAATACCATGATGATGAATCAGGCCGCGAGGAATATATTGATGGATACGGCAGGTTGTAGTTTTGTAAGTCATGACTGGTGGACTTATATGCTGGTATCCGGTGCCGATGGTGAAGTGTTCTATGACCCGTACCCGAGCGTAAAATACCGACAGCATGCCAGTAATGTCGTGGGCGGCAATATGAGTTTTAAAGCACGGTTATTTCGGATAAAAATGCTTTTTGCAGGCCGTTTTCATGCATGGAATGATACTCACATGGAATCTTTAGCTCAAGTTCGACACTTGATTACGGAAAAAAATCAAAAGACCTTAGACGATTTCATGCGTGCCAGAGACAACCCACTTTTTAAACGCGTGTTTTATTACCTAAGATCTCGTGTTTACAGACAAACCTTGCTTGGAAATATTGGGCTTTGGGTAGCGCTATTTACGAGAAAGCTTTGATTTTTTTGGATGCGTTCTTGTGTTTGAAACAGGGGGGGCAGTCCAAGGATTAGATTTATTGATAAGTTTACGGTGGTCGTCATGAAGGCTCTTAAAATAACAAGAAAACTTTCGATAACTGTTAATTATCGAAAGTTTGGTTTTCTAGTAGTTTGAGCAGTGCATTGGAAAAACGAAGCAAACCAGTGTAACATTTTGTATCTTTTGTAATCCTACCCCCAATCGACAGCTAAAAACGGATATTTATAGTGGTAAGAAAAGTGGGTTTGTGGTGGGTTTAAAAGCCTGGTCTTGTGGGTTTGGTTTCGAAATATCAATATCTTACTTCTAAAGTAATGCTTGTTCCGCACATGCGTCATCAAGGTTAATGCTAAAGCACCAGGTCTGGTGCTTATGAAATTGACCTGGTCATTTTGATTGCGATTAAAAGCGAACTAGAGTCATAGCTAGTTTGGAAAACAGATTGCTAATAAATTAAAACTTTGTTAGAATTTTTCTATTAAGGTTAAAAGGTTGAGTCTGACTTAAAATGCGAAAGCGCTTAGTGAGCTTGTTTTTATTAATGCTAGTGGCTCTGCAATCAGTGCATGTGATGGCGACAATGCATCACACAAATGCTGAACATGAAGTACTGCATGATTCTTTAAGTCAATCTGAAACGTCTCAAACCAGTAACTATCAAGATCCACACGCTGGCCACTGTCAAGCCAGTCACCAGTTTAACTATCTGCCGAGTTTTAGTTGTGCTTTGTCTTTAAGTTCACAAGTGCAATCTTTGCAATCGGATTATCAAGTTCATTGGGTAACTATCCAATCCTCTCCTTTGTTTCGTCCTCCCAAAGCCTAGTTCTGGCGTATCTTATTCTCTTAGCATTTAATAATCGATTGGTTTAAAGCTCTTTGGAGCTTGATATTGGTCGTTCGCTTAGTTTGATAGGGTCGCCTAATAAAACATTTGGCGCATAAGTGCGCGTTGATTTTCCATGTTTACTAGGTGTATTTGCATGAAAGTTTTATCCATACCGCAACAAAAAACGGTTGTGATTCGTCCTTGGCTTCAAGCCATAAACCGGGTTTTTGCAAGCTTATTGTTCTGTACTTTGTGTGCAGGTGTTTCCACGAGTTGGGCATCGGGTACCACCTTGAATTTAGATCAGGCTTTACAAAAAGCCTTGGATTTAAATCCCGCTTTAAAAATTTATCGTTTTAAAAATCAATCACTTGAAGCTCAGCTTGAAACTGCCAGTTTAAAACCCGCTTATCAGTTAGGTTTAGAGCTGGATCGATTTGCTGGAACAGGCCAGTCTAGTGGTTTTGATAATTTAGAAGCCCTTGTGTCCATTTCATCACGTTTTGAGCTGGGACAGAAAGTGGATGCCCGACAACAGCTGGTCCGAAATGTTCAAGCTGATTTGGCCTTGCAAAAACAGTGGCAAGCATTGGACTTAATTGGTCAGGTTACCCGTCGTTATATTGAGGTTTTGCGGGCCCAGGAGCACTTTAAGCTGGCGCAAGAACGCCTTGAGTTAGCACAGTCGGCTCATCAAACACTCTCAAAACGGGTGGCCACTGGGGCTGTGTCAAGCCTGGAAGCTCGTAGAGCGAAGGCAGACCAAATCCAAGCCGAACTAGAATTGTCGCAACATGAAACCAATTTGAAAATTGCTCAAATGGCGTTAGCTGAAACCTGGGGTGAGCAAAGTTTAAGTTTTGAACGTGTGTCAGGTAATTTATATGAATTGGGTCGTGACCCAGCCTTCGAAGTGTTTTTTGAAAAACTAGAAAATAACCCAGAAATTCAATTGTTTGCCAGTCAAGAACGCTTAAAACAGTCTGAGTTGCGTTTAGCGCAAGCCGAGTCCAATTTGGATATTGATTGGTCTTTAGGTATTAGGCAAAGTCAGATGAGTGGTGACTCGGATTTGCGAATGCAACTTAGCGTTCCATTATATTCGGTTAAGCGCAACCAAGGGCGTGTGCAGGCAATTGAGGCCGAACAGCATAGCATACCGCTTAAAAAACAGCAGACTTGGCTGCGTTTTCACCGTCAGCTTTATCAAACTTATCAAAATCGTCAACAGGCCATCTTAACCGCTGAACGTTTACGAACTCAGCTTATCCCCGAATTACAGACGGTGATGAGCGAAATGGAAGCCGCTTATTTAGGTGGACGCTATAGCTATTTAGATTACATCACGTCGCGTCAAGAATTACTCAACGCTAAACGCCATTTGATTGAGGCGTCCAGTGGTGCGCTGACTTATGGTGTTGAGATCGAACAACTGACAGCTGAACCTTTATTGGATGGTTCAGATCGTATTAAAAATTTATGAATTTAGGGTGTTTTAAAATGAAAACATATTGTTTAAAAGGCTTTACTGCAACCAGCGTTGCGTTGGGTTTGGCATTGTTATTTGGCTTAGTTTCATCGCTTAGTTTTGCCTCTGGAGGTCATGATCATGGGGTTGAATCTCATGAAGAGATGGTTGAAAAGGGGCCAAATAATGGTCGGTTATTTTATACAGATCAAGTGCGCCTTGAATTAGCTATTTTTGAACGGGGTGTGCCACCAGAGTTTCGAGCTTGGGTAACGGATTTAGAAGGCAAGCCGATAGCATCAGATCGCATTGCGCTCAGGGTAACGCTTGATCGGTTAGGTGGGCCATCGGATGTGCATCGGTTTAGTCACCAAGGAGACTATTGGCTTGGCAATCTCGAGGTGTTTGAGCCACATTCATTTGATGTAACCGTGCGTTTATCAATCGATGATCAGTGGTATGAATGGCGTTATGCCTCTCATGAGGGACGTACTCAAATTAATGATGAATTGGCGCAACAAATCGGTGTCACGACAACCAAAGCAGGGGCGGGTGCTATCCAGCATAATCAAACTTTATATGGCCAACTTGTGATGAATCCGGACAATCAAGTCAAGGTTCAGGCTCGGTTTGCCGGTGTATTGACTCAAGTGAAAGCCAGCGTAGGTGAAACGGTTAAAAAAGGTCAAGTATTAGCTGAAGTAGAGTCAAATCAAAGTTTACAGCGTTATCAAATTAAAGCGCCCATGTCTGGCACGATTGTGCAACGTCATGCCAACGTGGGTGAACAAGCCAGAGATCAGGATTTATTTGTGATTGAAAATTACGCTTCGCTTTGGGCGCAAATGCGAGTTTTCCCCACACAACATGGCTTGATTAAAGTCGGTCAAAAGGTTCGCTTGATGCTAGCTGATCAAGTGGTCGAAGCTAAGATTGATTCTATATTACCCGGTAGTCTGTCTGAACCATTTCGGCTTGCTCGAGTGGTGGTGGATAACCCTAATCAACAATGGATGCCTGGTATGTGGTTAAACGCTCAAGTGAATGTAGGTGAAACAGCGGTCGGGTTAAGAGTCGATAATCGTGCTTTGCAGTCTTTTCGGGATTGGATAGTGGTGTTTATTAAAGTGGGCGATGAATATGAAATTCGACCTTTGGACTTAGGTGAGAGTGATGCGCAGTTTAGTGAAGTGTTGTCAGGGTTAAATGTCGGTGATGAGTATGTGGTTAACCAAAGTTATTTAATAAAAGCCGACATTGAAAAATCCGGCGCATCACACGATCACTAAGGGGTGACAGTATGTTAGAAACAATTATAAAAAATGCCATCGACCGTCGTTGGTTGATGATGTCTCTGGTGTTGATCATTATTGGTATTGGTGTATGGAGTTACCAAAAGCTGCCCATAGATGCGGTACCAGACATTACCAATGTACAAGTTCAAATTAACACAGAAGCCCCTGGTTATTCGCCACTTGAAGCTGAGCAGCGTATTACTTATTTGATTGAAAATGAATTAGCCGGGTTGCCAAAACTCGATTATACGCGTTCATTATCACGTTATGGTTTGTCACAAGTGACGGTGGTGTTTGAAGAAGGTACGGATTTATATTTTGCCCGCAACCTGATTAACGAACGCTTGGTGGCCATTAAAAGTCAATTGCCTACTGGTTTAGATCCTAAAATGGGGCCGATTGCGACGGGTTTAGGCGAAATTTTTATGTACACGGTAGAGGCTGAACCCGGCCAGTTAAAACCAAACGGAGAGCCTTATAACACAATGGATTTGCGTGAAATTCAAGATTGGATTATTAAACCGCAGCTGGCCAAAGTGCCAGGGGTCACTGAAATCAATTCAATTGGTGGTTTTAATAAGCAATACCATGTTACCCCCGATCCACTTAAGATGCGTCAATTTCAGGTGACTTTCCAAGACCTTCAACAGGCTTTGAAGTTAAATAATCGTAACTTGGGTGCGGGCTATATTGAAAAACAAGGGCAACAGTTTTTGGTGCGCTCACCCGGTCAGCTAGAGAGTTTGTTAGATATTGAGCAGGTGATAGTTAAGCAACTCGGATCGACGCCAGTTCGAGTGTCTGATATCGCCGAAGTATCGATTGGTAAAGAACTTAGAACAGGTGCGGCCACACGTAACGGCCAAGAAACCGTAATGGGTACGGCCATGATGTTGGTTGGCGAAAATTCGCGCGAAGTGGCCAATGCGGTGGCCGAAAAATTACAAGCCATCCAAACGTCTTTACCGCCAGGAGTGACAGCTGAGGCCGTATACAACCGGACTATTCTGGTGGATAAAGCGATTGAAACGGTGCAGAAAAATCTGATTGAAGGCGCTTTGTTGGTGATAGTGGTGCTGTTTTTATTGTTAGGTAATATTCGAGCCGCATTGATTACAGCGGCAGTTATTCCATTAGCGATGTTGATCACAATTACCGGTATGGTTGAAGCGGGTGTATCCGCGAATTTGATGAGTTTGGGAGCATTAGATTTTGGCTTGATCGTAGATGGTGCCGTCATAATTGTAGAAAATTCGATTCGGCGTTTAGCTCAGGCACAAAAACAGCAGGGAGTATTGGAACTAGCTGATCGACTGAAGGTGGTGTTTAGCGCCACAAATGAAGTAATTCGACCGAGTTTGTTTGGTATTTTGATCATCACGGTGGTTTATATTCCATTATTTTCACTAAGTGGTGTCGAAGGAAAAATGTTCGAACCTATGGCCGCCACGGTTGTCATGGCATTGTTAGGCGCATTGTTTTTATCACTTACAGTCGTACCAGCGGCGATAGCGATATTCTTAAATGGCAAAATTACTGAAAAAGAAAGCCCTATTATTGCTCAAACTAAGCGGGTGTATCGACCCTTATTGGTTGGGGCGCTTAAGTTTCGTTGGTGGGTATTATCGGCTGCGATATCCATGGTGGTGGTATCCGGTTGGCTTGCTCAAACCTTGGGTTCAGAGTTTGTGCCTAATTTGCAAGAAGGTGATGTGGCCTTGCACGCATTGCGTATACCGGGAACCGGTTTGGAGCAAGCGATTGATATGCAGTTTTTGCTCGAAGAAAAAATTAAAGCTTTCCCTCAAGTGGATAAGATTGTTGCCAAAATAGGGACACCCGAAGTGGCTACTGATCCTATGCCACCAAGTGTCGCTGATAACTTTATTATGATGAAACCACGCGAGCAGTGGCCTGATCCGGACTTACCGATGGAGGAACTGGTCGCACAGATTCAAGCAGTGGTTGAGACCTTACCAGGAAATAATTATGAGTTCACTCAGCCGATTCAAATGCGTTTTAACGAGTTGATATCGGGTGTGCGTGCTGATCTGGGCATCAAGGTGTTTGGCGACGATATGGATCAATTACTGGCTTCGGCTGAATCGATCAAACAAGTGGTAAGTCGACTTGAAGGGGCACAGGATGTGGCCGTAGAGCAGGTAACAGGTCTGCCGATGTTATCGATCGAACCAGACCGTTCAGCTTTGTCTCGATATGGTTTAAATATTAGTCAGCTGCAAGATGTCATATCAGCCGCTATTGGTGGTCAGGTAGTAGGTGACCTGTTTGAAGGTGATCGCCGTTTTGAGATCGTAGTGCGTTTGCCAGAAAAACTTAGAACGGATATCCAAGGGTTGGCTGATTGGCCGATTGAGTTGCCATTAGGCGGTTATGTACCTTTGTCAGAGGTGGCTAGTTTAGTTCTTACCACTTCACCCAATCAAATCAGCCGTGAAAACGGTAAACGTAGAGTGGTTATTACGGCAAATATTCGAGGTACTGATTTGGGCAGTTTTGTTCAACAAGCGCAAGAACGTATTGCACGTGATGTGAATCTTCCTGCGGGTTATTGGCTAGACTATGGTGGCACGTTTGAACAAATGCTATCAGCGCAAACACGTTTGATGATTGTCGTGCCTATCACACTAGCTTTGGTATTCGGTTTGTTGGTGATGGCATTAAACTCGGTTAGAGATGCAGGCATTGTCTTTACTGGTGTGCCCTTAGCTTTAACAGGTGGTGTATTGGCTTTATGGTTCAGAGATATGCCGATTTCTATTTCAGCGATGGTTGGATTTATTGCATTATCTGGGATTGCGGTACTAAATGGCTTGGTGATGTTGAGCTTTATTCGCAAACTTTGGCAGCAAACCGGTGACTTATTAAACTCGGTGATTGAGGGTGCGTTGTTGAGACTGCGTCCAGTCATGATGACCGCATTAGTGGCCAGCTTAGGTTTTGTGCCAATGGCACTTAATATCGGCACAGGTGCGGAAGTTCAGCGCCCGCTTGCAACCGTTGTAATTGGAGGCATTATCTCTTCGACGATTTTGACTTTGTTTGTATTGCCCATTCTATATAAGTTGGTTTATCGTCATCGTCAGCCAAATAGTTCGGAATAACCTGCACACCACCAGGCCTGGTGGTGACACATAAAAAAACCGCGTGATTCATAGAAACACGCGGTATAAAACTCGTCTATAAACAAAGATCTAAGGATAAATGATCGAAGTCTATATAAGTTGGTTTATAACCAATCTAACAATTAATCTGAAGGATTAAGGTCTTAAGTAAACATAACCTTGTTGCTGTAAGTGAGCTAGCTCGGCGACACCAGAAGGTACGATGTCGCTTTCTTGGGCATCATGCAACTCATTTAGAGCAATTTTTTTGCCTCTTAAAGTATTAGCACACACGTTAAAGTCGACGCCTTGAGACTTCAAATTATCAATACTGGCTTGTAAAGCTGGGTTGGTTTTTGCGTGTCTTAATAACTCTACGCCATTGCCGTGCATAACCACTTTAATATCGACTCTCTCTGCTCCTACACTATTGATATGGTTTTGAATGTTGCGGAGCGCGCCACCCTGTCTTTTAACATCATCATAATTAACGTGGTAAATGACTTTTTGCTCACTGTATTTACTGTCTGCCGCTAAAGTTTGGGTAGATGTCAAAGCCAATAAGCTTGCCAATGTGATGGAGAAAATGGTTTGTAATGTTTTCATCTGAATAACCTCATTATTTATATTTAATTATTTTTAGAAACCAAGGTTTCTTTGCTTCTCATATAAATAACGCGTTTATTCCATTTTTATTCCATCTTAGTTTTTTATCAGTCTATTAATTAAAAATATATAGCTATATTATTAAATTTTAATATAGGTCCAACCTTGCTTCATTTTAGCGACGACTTCATCTACCGCTGGCGAGTCGGTGCGTACTTTTTGGAGGAGTTCAAACTTTTCACCTTGTTTTTTCAAACGCTCTACGGTGCGTTGGCAAGCCATTAAATGCAAATTGTCGTATTGTGTGAGTAACTGCATAATTTGTTGCGAGCTGGCTTGTGAGGCGTCAAAAAGTTGAATACCTTCATGGTTGGTTACAATCTGGACGTTAGCGGATGGCTGGCTATCAAGCAAATAGCGTGCTTTTTCAAGTGTCGCGGCTAATTTATCGGGTTGGTTAGTATCTAGATGCACAACAAAATTGGAGTCGGCTGAGTGGGATTGTACAAAAGATGGAGCCGCCCCCTGATGTGTGATGATTTGATAACTGTATAGAGAAGCCGAGCCCAAAAAAGCGCCTAATATTATCGAAGCGGCCATACGGCTGAATGATTGGAGGGATTTAAGTTTAGGCAAGTTTTGCTTGGGTGGGGTAATGCGGGTGTAATATTGATGCAATTGACGTTTATTGTGTGTCAATTCGCACAGTTCGGCTTTCAAGGCCGGATTAGCGGCGAGTTTTTGTTCAAATGCCACCGCTTCGTCAGCCGACAGTTCGCCATCGATATAGGCATGAATTTGATAAAGAGTAAAAGGATGATTCATTTTTGGGCCTCCAGATAGACCACATTATTAGCACCGGAAACGGATTGCTCTTCTTTCAATAGTTGTTTAAGTTGGTTACGAGCGCGCGAAAGCCGCGACATGATTGTACCAATGGGTACGTCTAGTATTTCGGAAGTTTGTTGATAACTCAAGCCTTGTAAGTCGACTAGAGTAATAATTTCGCGTTGTCCGGCACTTAATTGCGAAATGGCTAGATGAATTTTTGAGTGGGTTTGTTCTTCAATACAGCTGTCTTCGGAAGAAGGGCTGGCAAGCTGATTGTCGATTTCGGTTTCTTCTACAAATAGCCATTTGTGGTCATAGCGCAATTTATCCATATAGAGATTGTGCATGATTTTGCACAGCCAAGGTGTCATGTCATCCAGCTGTTTGAGTTGATAATTTTTTTCAATCGCTTTAAGCATGGTCTCTTGCACTAGGTCTTGAGCAAGCGGTTTCTGTTGTGCCCAGGAGTAGGCCAAACGGTATAAGTTGGTGTAATTATCATGTAGTCGTTCATTAAACAGACTGGTTTGTGGGGTTGGCTTTACCCAGCGTTTGATGGTTTTTATAACTTTCATGTTTTTCTAACCAATAAGTGAATTCGTTGCTGATTTAACGCCTATTTTAAATAGTTTTCAAGCACATTAGAGTTTTAGAATATAAGGTTAAATATTTATAAGTTTTATTTAGGGTGGTATTAACTTTAATAAAAATGAATAATTGGGATTAAATAAACTTTATGAAATTATTCATTTAAAGTTAAGAGATAAAAAACGAGGAGTACCAGGCCTGGTACTCCTCGTTTCTAAAAATGAAAAGCTTTAAAGTTGGATTAGTTTAGGTGGGTCTTTGCTATCGAATGTAGTTTGTCAGCCTTAATGCCGGCTTCACTGGCAAAACCTAATGCACGCGCTAGACGAGCGGGTGCTGAGCGCCCCATGCATTTGTGTTGAGGATCGCCAGCAAAGGCTTCTGATAAACCTTGCATTAAACGTTTTCGATCTTGTTTTTGATGGGTCAGCCAGTCTTGAATATCTAATACATCATTTGCTACGGCTTGCATCAAGTCAGGGTGTTGGGTTTCAAGTTGTTGAACGTCGCCACCAGCTTCTAACCCAGCGATGTTCGTCGTCAAGATATACAGGTTTTTACGCACCAACTCATATTCGAGTTCATCGGGTGAATCGACAATATAGCTAGGCAAGTCAAGTTGGGCTAGCGCGTCGAAAATTAAGCGCGCTTTGGGGCCATAAATGGGAGAGGGCATGACTACCTTGCTGTCCATGCCTTTCTTTTTTTCAAACCAAACTGAAATAACGGTTGGGTTTTCGATGGCATGCGCTTGCCAGTCGCGAGGTAAAAGCTCGTTTTGAATAAGCACTAGGCAGTCTTGCCAGGCGTCCGGCACTTCGGCTAGTAAGGTGTGAATGTCCGCTTCGCCAACTGCGATGATGACGGCCTCGGGGTTGATGTGGTTAACCAGTTCCGCCATTGAATTGTGGCGAGTCACTGGGGTGACGCTGTAACCTAATTTTAAACAACCACGAGCAAATACGCTCCCTAACTCGCCTAAACCGACGACAACGACACTTTTATTCATGTGACCCACTCCTAATGTTTTACAATGGTTGACTAGTTTAATAAGGATCAGATGGAGACGCAATGGACAAAGAACGCATCCCGTTTACTTGGCATTACTATGCGATGGGCTTAGGCGCGGTGGGCTTGTTTTTAGCCTTAACTTTATTGGCTTGGGGATCGGTTGTGAGCGCTTTGGGTTTTATTATTCTCTCACACCCCGTGATTCGTTTTAGCGGACCAACCCGAACAGTATTTTTATTATTGTTTGCAGTGATGTATGGATTTGCCTTTCCAGATGCAGATACCGTTCGCAGCTTAATGCTGGATTAAAGTGGCATTAAGCTTGGGATGCTAGTCGGCTCGCTTCTCGTGCTTGCTGGATGCGTTTAACCATTAGGCTGATGATTAGGATCAGTCCGGCCGCTACGCCCATTGAGGCGGAGATTGCACTATCGAGCCAGGCGGCTAAGCCCAGTCCAATCAATACAGAGGTTTGCGCGAATAGAACCGCATAAAGCAACATTTTTGATAGGCTATTAGCAAATAAATAAGCCGTGCTGGCCGGTATCACCAGTAGCGCCACCACCAGGATAGAACCGACGGCATCAAATGATGCTACTGCGGTAATCGAGACTAAACTCATTAGTACATAATGCCAAAATGCGGCGCTTATACCTAAAGTGGTGGCGAGCAATGGGTGAAAGCTGCTGAGTTTAAAGCGTTCGAATGCCATTCCAATCACCAATAAGTTAATCAATAACACGCTCAGCGATAACCAAAAAGCTTTGGGTCCCCAGTTAATCTCAAAAGCTTGCAGATTATTAAAGGGAATAAAGGCCATCTCGCCAAATAGCACATGGTCATGGTCCAAATGCACATTGTCGGCATAAACAGCAATTAAAACGATCGCTAAGGCAAATAACCAGGTGAATACCAATCCCAGGCTGGCATCGGATGGCACTGCCGCTTTTTGATGAACCCATTCACTTAACCAAGCCGTTAAAAGCCCAATCAATACGGCTCCACTCAGTAACCAGAGTATATTGGTTTGGCCAAATAACAGATAGACCAATACAATTCCTAATAAGACCGAATGACTAATCGCGTCACCTAGCATCGACATGCGGCGTAAAATCAGCAGGCTGCCAACTAATGCACAAGAGGTGGCAATTAAACTCGCCGTAATGAAAATCCAAAATTCATACATGGCGTTGGCCTCGAACCCAAGGGGCAGCTAACCAGGACAAGCCAAATAACAAACCAAGGATCAGTACAATCCAGGGGCCGGTGGGCATGTGAGGAACCATAAAAGAAATCTGCGTGCTGATGCCCGCGCTCATTACACTCAAAATCGCCGCGATGATTAAAAGCGTCCTTAAAGATTGTGACCAGAAACGCGCAATTGTAATCGGGATAAGTAAGGCGGCCGCCATTAATACCACGCCCACAATTTGCAAGCCGATCACAACGGTTAATACAAGCACTAAGGCAAAGCTCAATTCGTAAGCTTTTAAGTTTAGTCCCAAAGTTTGAGCATATTGCGGGTCAAAGCTCATTAATCGTAACTTGTGAAACACGAGCGCAATAAAACAGAGTGAAATAATCGCCACCCAACTTAACCAAACGACATCTTGTTGAGTGATGGCGGCGGCTTGACCAAATAATAAACGGTCTAGACCCGCTTTATTAGGTAGGTCGAGCGTTTGGATATAGGATAATGCCATCATGCCGATGGAGAAGAATAGCGATAAAACGATCGCCATCGCGGCATCGCCTTTGATTTTGCTAACCCTTGTGATCCAGCTAATAAGGTAATAAGCGAGTAAACTTGAAAGTAGTGCTGAAACAAGCACCAGGCCTGGTGCTTTGCTTTCAAATAAAATAAACGCCACCATAATGCCAGGCAAGGCCGCGTGTGCTAGCACATCCCCAATTAAAGCGCGTTGACGTAATACCGCAAACCCACCTACTACTGCGGCACTGACACTGAGTAATAGAGTGCCGGTTAATACCCAAACTAGGTTGGCATCTTGCCAAAAAGCCAGCATTAATTTGTCCCCGCTGGTTTGGCGAGGTCAAGGTTTTGCAAGATAGGCAAACGACCGTCGTAGGTTTTATTTAAATTATCTAAAGTTAATACTTCATTAATTGGACCATAAGCCACGAGACCTGCGTTGATCATAATCACCCAGTCGAAATAATCTTGTAGAGTATTAAGATCGTGATGCACACATATCAAGGTTTGCTGGTTTTCTTTAAGTTGTTTGAATAACGCAACAATCGCTTTTTCAGTCGCCATGTCAACACCGGCAAAAGGCTCATCCATCAAATAGAGTTTGGCTTGCTGGGCGAGGGCACGGGCGATAAAAACACGTTGTTGCTGGCCGCCGGATAGCTGGCTGATTTGACGTTGTGCAAAGGCCTGCATGCCGACCTTTTCAAGACTTTGCTGTGCTAACTCTTGGTCTTGTTTAGTGGGGCGTTGCCAAAATTTAAGTCGGCCATGTCGCCCCATTAGAACCACATCCAATACGCAAATCGGAAAATCCCAATCGACTTCTTCACGTTGTGGAACATAAGCAATATTGTGATATTGTTTTTTGAGTGGTTGACCGAAAAACTCAACCTTTCCCGACATGTGTGGCAATAAATTCATCAAGCCTTTTAATAAGGTGGATTTACCGGCACCATTAGGGCCGATAATGGCGGTAGCTTGAGATTGAGGTAACCTAAGATTGATTTCTTGCAACACCTTGCTGGTTTGATAACCTAAGGTTAGGTTTTGCGTGCTTAATGCGTTCATTTCAAAGCCTTTACAATCGTATTGGTATTGTGGCGAAGCATGCCAATATAGGTGTCAGTGCCGTGTTTACGATCGCCTAGGGTGTCGGATAACAACTCGCCCCCTAAGGTGAGCTGACCTCCTTCAGCTTTGACGCCTGCAATCAGTGATTCAATCGAACGTTTTGGTACACTTGGTTCCATAAATACCGCTTTTACTTGACGTTGTTTAATCACCTCTTTGAGTAAGCGCAAATCATTTAAACCAAACTCTACCGTGGTGTTAATGCCTTGTAAGCCCATGACATCTAAGCCGTAACTAATACCATAATAGTTAAAGGCATCGTGGGCGGTAATGAGAATGCGTTGGTTTTGTGGAATGGCCATAATTTGCTTGCCAATCCAGCGATGTAAGTCATCTAGTTCTTGAATATAAGCTTCTGCACGTTTTGAGAAATAATCGGCTTGTTCGGGAAGATGTTCAGTTAAGGTGGCTTGCACACCTTTAGCGGCTTGTATCCAGAGGGTGACGTTTAACCAAATGTGCGGATCAATCACACCTTCTTCATGGATCAGATCGTCCTTGTTTAGGAAGCGCGATACTGGAATCACGGGTTTGAGTGAGGCAAGGTTTTCTAACACCGATTGCATGCGGCCTTCTAAACCCAGCCCATTATAAAATACTAAGTCGGCGTGGGCGAGTTTGCGCATGTCGCCAAATGTCGCTTTGTAATAGTGTGGATCTATGCCAACCCCCATTAAGCTGGTGGTTTCAATTTGGTCACCACCAATTTGTTGAACTAAGTCCAGCACAATATTGGTAGTGGTCACCACCTTTGGCTTCGCCATTAAGGCCGATGCAAAGCTGAGTGTGATCGCTAGTGTTGTGAGTTTTAATAAGTTATTCATTTATCCACGTTGTGTTGAGTGTGCTAATCAAAAGTTTAGTCTAGGCTAAACTTAATCAAAAATCCAGTCTTGAGTTTGTAAATAATGCGCATATTAAAAAATAATCTATGGCTACTGAGCTTAGCAAAATCGATTTTTAGTGCGGTTTTTGAATCAAAAATTGGGTAAAATCAAATTCCAATGCACTAAAAAGCAGATTTTTGCCTTTTTATGGGGCAAAATGGGAGTTTGTGACTTGTTTAAGCTGTTATAAGGAATGGTATGTCGGCGTCCAAGGCGATAGAAGATTATCTAAAATGTATTTATAAACTCGAAGACTTAAGTATTAAAGACAAGGGGGTGCATACCTCTGCACTGGCAAGTCGTTTAGGCGTGGCGCAAGCCTCGGTTTCTAACATGATTAAAAAACTGTCTGAGCAAGGTTATGTTGCCTACGAACCTTATTACGGTGTGTCTTTAACTGAAAGCGGGCGTCAGTTAGCCTTGCAAATGATTCGACGTCATCGAGTGATTGAGCAATATTTAGTTGAACGTTTGGATTATTCGTGGGACGAAGTCGATGCGGAAGCCGAAGTGCTGGAGCATGCCGTCAGCGACAAGTTAGTGGATGCGATGTGGGATGCGTTAGGCCGACCTTCACATGATCCGCACGGCTCGCCTATTCCTGACCAAGATGGCCTAATTTTGCCCCAAAACTGGTTGCCTTTGAGTGAGTTTTCAGAAGGTGCCCAAGTGCGTTTATCCAGAATTAAAAATCGCTCACCAGATGAATTACGTTATTTGTCTTCTATCGGCTTAACCATGGGTGTAGAAGTACGCATCAAATCTAAAGCACCATTTAACGGTCCGTTAATGATCGAAGTCAATGAGTGTTTGCATGCACTCGATTATCGGTTAGCGAGTGCTTTATTAGTTGAAACAGGTGATGTTACATGAAAGATCTAGCCGAGAAGAGCGCCTGGGATGAATTGCTAGATGGTTTGGCTACCGCCGTGATTTGGGTCGATCACCAGCAGAAGGTCGGTTATATGAATATTGCCGCGGCTGAATTATTACAGGTCAGTACCAAGCGAATTGTCGGTGTGCCTTGGAAAGTCTTGCTACCAGGCCTGGTGGATGATTTAACGAGTTTTGGTGAACAACGTTTAACGATTCACGAATATCAAGTTCAACTTCCTGATTTACAGCGCATCCGTATTAGTTGTACTTTTTCAAACTACGAACATAACGGTCAAGACGGC
>NZ_DATCSL010000005.1:0-37233 GCF_036568485.1 Thiomicrospira sp. | reverse complement strand
AATTGACTAGGGTTTTGGCACACTCTTTTTTGTCTGCTGTCACCAACCCTTTTTTGCGAATAATTCCTTCATCGCATGGTTTTCAAGGCTGACATCGGCAAACAGCTTTTTTAGCTTGGCATTTTCTTCTTCAAGCTCTTTGATGCGCTTAATATCAGACGCTTCCATGCCCGAGTATTTGGACTTCCACTTGTAGTAAGTCGCGCTGCTGATGCCATACTTGCGGCAGATTTCTTCAACTTTTAGTCCCGCATCCGATTCTTTAAGAATGGCGATGATTTGGGTTTCGGTAAATCGTGATTTCTTCATATCGGTCTCCTGCGTTAATGATCGCAGAAAACTCTATTTATCGTTGTCTCATTTTAGGGGAAGTGGACACACCCTGTTAAATAAATGACCAACTTATATCAACAGCAGTTCAATACTGAAAACAAGATTGTTCAACATCCTATCATCCGTAATTCATCTAGTAACGTCCGTTTTATTAATGTACTATCCTTAAAAGCAAGCTTAACTATGACCGTAAATTTTTAAAAATTATAGAAGCTATCTAAGTCTAATTGGGGGAGTTCGCTTCCTTTCTTTGAAATGTTAAATGGAAAAACAAGTTTGGACACAATTCTCAACCCTCCATTACCGATAGCCCTTGAAGAGTTTTATACCTTATTGCTCTCCGTATCTGGAGTTCTGTTCGGTATCGCTTTTGCTGCTATGCTATTCGTTTTGCAAAGCGGGTTTTCGTCGTTCAAATTCTCACGAAGAATGTTTTTGGAACTATATTTACACTTTGGACGCCAATTGCTCTACTCTTTAGCGTATCTGACAGCCGCACCTTTTTTAGTATTATTCTTTTCAGATAGTTTTACGATGATTTCCTGGCTATACGCCTTGTTCTTTTTATATTTCTTGAGGGCCACATTGGATTATGCCAAACAAGAGGGGTATATATTAACCATACATTCCAATAAGTCTGTGCCCGGACATTATGGACCAATACGCACCTATTTCAGGTATATAGCCAATCGTGGCGCACTGAAAAACACCTTGTTTTTGCTTCCGGTCATTTTGTTTCTTGTATATCCCTACGCTATATCTATCATTGAAACTGGTTCGCTATACCTTACAAAGACAGCCATCTTTTATAGTTGCCTCATACCACTACTTTACACTCTTTATAAAATCACAAAATTTATCCCAGAGTTCTTTGTTTATACAGGAATGGAGATGTCTGCAAGATCACAAAGTTCTTCAGAAGAACAGTCCGATGAACAAAAGCGGCAAAATATCATAGAAAAAAAAGCGTTAAGTAAATATCTAACTAATCATGGTGTTAGTGAGCTGAATCCAGCAACTCCGCGTCACTTTATTGATGGCGATATCTCTGTGAACTTTCTGGATAAACAAGACAATGACAAAGCACATTTTAATGTAAATGTGAATGTTTCTAATGTTACCCCCGAGCGAGTTCGAAGCAATGTATTAGAGTATGCACACTCCCTTGCAAAGCGACTGCATGAATCTAAAGTTTCAATTAATACCTTTGTGTTGTCATTTCATATTCGTATTGGTAACCAATCATCAAGAAATATTTTCTTCCGAGTCTCTCGCAATGAGCTAGATAAGATATTCGCCATTGGAAAAGATCGTCCAGAGGATATGGCTAAATTAAAAAATGTATTATTCGATGAGCTGTTTAGGTAAAAATCTTCCAATCCTGTCCCATTCTTGTGCGCCTATTTTTCAAATTCAAACACATTATTTTCACTGTGGCTGGTTTAGCAGGGCGTGTGCTTTTGCTTTATAATGCAGGCTTTACTTGTTATTGATTTAAGGAATGCGACTAGCATGATGACGCCAAAAGAAATCGTTCACGAACTCGATAAACACATTATTGGTCAGGCTGACGCTAAGCGTGCGGTGGCGGTGGCCTTGCGTAATCGGTGGCGCAGAATGCAATTGAGCAGCGATTTGCGCCCGGAAGTCACCCCCAAAAACATTTTGATGATTGGCCCAACCGGTGTGGGTAAAACTGAAATTGCGCGCCGTTTGGCTAAATTGGCGAACGCGCCGTTTATTAAAATCGAAGCCACTAAATTCACCGAGGTGGGTTATGTTGGCCGTGATGTGGATTCGATTATTCGCGACTTGGTGGATAATGCGGTCAAAATCCAGCGCGATCTTGCAATTAAAAATGTACAAAATCGCGCAGAAGATGCGGCTGAAAACCGTATTTTAGATATCCTGTTGCCACCGGCTCGTGGTCGTGAAGAAGATAGCCACGAAGCCATGTCGGAAACCCGCCAGAAGTTCCGTAAAAAATTACGCGAAGGCGATTTGGACGATAAAGAAATTGAAATTGATATTTTGATGGCTCCCGCGCACGTTGAAATCATGACCCCGCCGGGCATGGAAGATATGACTTCGCAGTTGCAGGACATGTTTGAATCTTTGGGTTCGAGCAAAAAACAAAAACGCAAATTGCCGATTAAAAAAGCCTTCAAACTTTTAACCGAAGAAGAAGCCCACAAGCTGATCAACGATGATGATTTGAAAAGCCAAGCGGTGGAAAACGTTGAGCAAAACGGCATCGTGTTTTTGGACGAAATCGATAAGGTGGCGAAACGTTCTGATTCGAGCGGCGGCGATGTGTCGCGCGAAGGTGTACAGCGTGATTTATTGCCGTTGATTGAAGGCAGCACCATCTCAACCAAATATGGCATGATCAAAACCGATCACATTTTGTTTATCGCATCGGGCGCGTTCCACGTCACCAAACCTTCAGATTTAATTGCCGAATTACAGGGGCGTTTGCCGATTCGGGTTGAGCTGAAATCGTTACGAGTAGAAGACTTTAAGCGTATTCTGACTGAGCCTAAAGCAGCTTTAACCACACAAGCCACCGCGTTAATGCAAACCGAAGGTGTGGAAGTGAAATTCACCGAAGATGGCATTCAACGCTTGGCGGAAATTGCCTATCAGGTGAATGAAAGCACAGAAAACATTGGCGCACGTCGTTTACACACCGTAATGGAGCGCTTGTTAGAAGAGGTGTCTTATAACGCACCAGATCAAGCGGGTCAGATCGTGCTAGTGGATGGCGCATTTGTAGACGAGCGCTTAGGCGAGCTGGCGAAAGACCAGGATTTATCACAATATATTTTATAAAATCCGGCGAGTGAATACATTTTCCTCGCCCATAATTTAAAAGTTTGAACGCCTTTATGCCTAACCCGACCGATATTAAGCTGCATCAAAAATCACGCAAACTGGCCGTGAGTTTTGATGATGGCAAAGCGTTTGAATACACTTGCGAATTTCTGCGCGTGTATTCTCAGTCCGCCGAAGTGACCGGCCATGCACCAGGCCAGGAAGTGCTGCAAGTTGGCAAACAGGATGTCAATATTGACGCGATTACCCCAGTGGGCAACTACGCGGTAAGATTGCATTTTAGCGATGGCCACGACAGCGGTTTGTACACTTGGGAACGTTTATACGACCTGGGCGAAAATTACCAGAGTTATTGGGTTGCTTATTTACGCCAATTAATGCGGGCGGGTCACGACCATCCCGAGCTGACCAAACTCAAACAGGAGTCCGGCAAATGAA
Organism: Thiomicrospira sp.; assembly: GCF_036568485.1. GTDB lineage: Bacteria > Pseudomonadota > Gammaproteobacteria > Thiomicrospirales > Thiomicrospiraceae > Thiomicrospira. Next base: position 33,627 of record NZ_DATCSL010000005.1, on the reverse strand, counting down.
GTCATCCAAACAGGATCAAACCATCGATTTTGGCTTTAGCGAAGTGCCACTCAATGAGAAGGTCAAAAAAGTAAAAGGCGTATTCGATTCGGTCGCGAAAAAATACGACGTGATGAACGATGTGATGTCGCTTGGCATTCACCGTTTATGGAAACGCCAAACCATCGAACTCAGCGGCGTGCGCGCCGGTATGACGGTGTTAGATTTGGCGGGTGGCACCGGCGATTTAACCAAGGCATTTGCCAAACGTGTGGGCGCACACGGCAAAGTGATTTTGGCGGATATTAACGAAAGCATGGTGCGCGTCGGGCGTGATCGTTTGTTAGACGAAGGCATTGGCGCGCAGGTGGACTATACCATCGCGAATGCCGAAGCCTTGGCCTTCCCGGACAACACGTTTGATGTGGTGACGATGGCGTTTGGTTTGCGTAACGTGACGCATAAAGACAAGGCGTTAGCCGAAATCGCACGCGTATTAAAACCCGGCGGTCAGGCGATGATTTTGGAATTTTCGAAAGTCCATCAACCATTGTTGTCTAAGGTTTACGATTTTTATTCGTTTAATATTCTGCCCAAAATGGGCAAATTGATTGCCGACGATGAAGCCAGTTATCAGTATTTGGCCGAGTCGATTCGCATGCACCCAGACCAAGAAACCTTAAAGAATATGATGCTGGAAGCTGGGTTTGATAAGGCGGAGTACATCAATATGAACGAAGGTATTGTCGCCTTACACCGAGGTTGGAAGTTCTAATGGCAACACGTGATTGGGAAGAAGATTTATCTAAGATCATCGGCGATCCGCTGGCTTTTCAGATAGGTTATCGGGTGCGTGAATTTAAAGATCAAACTCGTCACATCAAACTTGATGCTCAACAAATGCTGACCGAATACCTGCAATACGAGCTGGATTTACTGCCCGCCAGTTCGCAAGTTCAGGCTTTTAACCAACAAGTTGAACAACTTGATCGTCACTTAACTGAGCTAGAAACGCGCCTGAATAAGCTTATCCAATCCTAAATTCAACAGTAAAAACTTTTAAAAGACCCTTATGAATCCATTTAAACAACTGTTTCGTCTAATCAAAATCAACCGTGTCATTACGCATTACCGTTTGGATCATATGGTGTTGGCGAACAGTAAATATCGTGCGCTAATTTGGGTTAACCGTTTGCTGTTTCCGTGGAACTGGCGACCGACTCACAAAGCCGGTCGCGGTGTACGTTTGCGTTTGGCTTTGGAAGAACTGGGGCCGATTTTTATCAAACTTGGTCAGGCTTTATCTACCCGTAAAGATTTGCTGCCAGAAGACTTATCAGTTGAACTCACCAAACTGCAAGATGATTGCCCGCCGTTTGATGAAGATCACTCACGCCGCATTATCGAAAAAGCTTTAAAACGACCGATTAACGAAGCCTTCTCTCAGTTTGAAGCCACACCTATGGCGTCGGCTTCGATGGCACAAGTGCATGCCGCCACCCTGCCGACGGGTGAAGATGTCGTGATTAAAGTAGTGCGACCGAACATCAAACCGGTAATTCAACAAGACGTGTCGATTATGTACAGTTTGGCGCGTTTACTAGAATTGGCGGTGAAAGAAAGTCGGCGTTTGCATCCGGTCGAAGTGGTTGGTGAATTTGAGAAAACCATTTTAGATGAAATGGATATGATGCGCGAAGCCGCTAATGCGACACAACTTCGTCGTAATTTTGAAGGCTCCGATTTGCTGTATGTCCCAGAGATTTATTGGTCACATACCAATGAAAACGTGATGACGATGGAACGCATATACGGCATTCGTATTTCTGAAACCGAAAAGCTAATCGAGGCTGGCATCGACTTAACTGATTTATCGGCTAAGGGTGTGACGATCTTTTTTACCCAGGTGTTTAAACATAACTTTTTCCATGCCGATATGCACCCCGGCAACATTTTTGTTTTGCCCGACGGGCGTTATGCCGCGATTGACTTTGGCATTATGGGCACATTGACACCGGAAGATCAGCGTTATTTAGCCGAAAACTTTTTGGCATTCTTTAACCGCGATTATTTACGTGTATCGGAACTGCATATTGAGTCCGCTTGGGTGCCACGCGATACGCGCGTTAACGAGCTAGAATCGGCGATTCGTGCCGTGTGTGAACCGATTTGGGATCGTCCATTAAAAGACATATCATTTGGTTTGTTCTTAATGCGTTTGTTCCAAACCGCGCGTCGGTTTGGCATGGAAGTGCAACCGCAATTGGTGCTGCTACAAAAAACCTTATTAAACATTGAAGGCTTAGGGCGTCAGTTAGATGACGAATTAGATTTGTGGGATACCGCCAAACCCTTTTTAGAAGACTGGATGCAAGAACGTGTGGGCTTAAAGAGTTTAATTAAAAACACCAAACGCAACCTGCCCTTCTGGATTGAAAATGCGCCGCAAATACCAGGCCTGGTGCATTCGGTTTTAAACAAAGCCGCACATGGTCAGTTAGAGTTACATTCCGGCCAGTTATCGCGTTTAGAACAAGCCTTGGAAAACCAAGCCAAACAGCAACGCCAGCGCGGTATTGCACTCGCTTTAATTGGCGCGGCTTTGTATTTGGAGTTTCAAACTTGGGGCTGGGATTGGGCGATTTGGGCACAAGCCGGTTTGGTTGCGGTCGCAGCTTATTTGATTTTTAAGAAATAAAGCGGTGTTAGCAAGCGATTTTTAACGCGTGTCGGCTTCAATCAAAACCGGCACGACCAATTGAATGTCTTTATCTCGATCTAACTTACGCAATATCGCATCATAATCCTGCGTTGAATCAACCTGCGCATTCACATCAAACACCGCCGTAAAACGGTTAGGTAAGCCGGAAATCAATTTAAAACCATAACGCTGTGCCATGCGGTGAATATCGGCTTCGTGATGGGTTTTAATCATAAACAGTCCATTAACGACTGCAAACTGGTTCTGCTTTTGCAATACCGGAAAAAATTCAACGCCAGCACGTTTAAACGGCGCGCAGGTTTGGAAAACTTCGGATGGATTGGATGCGTTTTTCGGATAAGGATAAACCTGCCAAATACCCACTTGTGTCAGTGGATTAAGCTCGGTTTGATATTGTGTACTTGCCGCATAGTGTGGGCTGGTTACATAGGCTTTACCGGCAAGCTGCGCGACCAATTCACAGGACGACCAGGCCTGGTGGTTTAATAAACTTAAACCAACCAGAAGGCCAAACTGTTTAAAATTCATACTGCATCTTCGCCCAGAACTGACGACCGGTTCCTGGGTAGTCAGCCTGATAAGCAGCGATGTATTCATCTGGGTCGGGCAACTCAGAAAGTGTACCGTTAATAGGCGAAGCATAACGTTGATCGGTGTCGGCCAAGTTCTCCACACCGAGTCTAAAAACTAAGCCTTTAAACGCATCACTCGCATAAGAAGCAGTTAAGTTAGTCAGACTATAAGGTTTTAAGTTTTCGCGTGTGTCATAAGGCTCACGGAAACGTTCACCAATGTATTTAGACCAAACCGCCAAGCGCCATTGCGGGTTAAACTGATAATTTAAACCTAATGCCGCCATTCGGTCGGTTGAGCCAACTAAACGCACATCATTATCCGCATCCTTTGTTTCCAACCAACTGGCATTGGCAAAACCAGTTAAATCTCCAGTTAGACTAAACTCAACGTCCCACTCGATACCTTTTGAGTTTACACTTTGAAAAGGTTCAGCGTAACGTCCATCAAAATAATAATAGTAAACCGTGCCCTGTGGCATATTGTTATAGTCTGAATAAAAGCCACTTAAACGATGGGTTTGTTTTAAACCCTGAAAAATATACCCCAATTCATAATGATCGGTTTCGCTGGTATAAGGCTTGGGTTCTGGTGCTTCACCCACGTTGGTTACTTGTGCAATCGGCGGTGTGATCAATGAACGACTGTATTGAGCTTTTAGTATATGCTGATCATTTAGCCGCCAAACCGCTGCAATTTTAGGGGTAATACTAAGCTCTTCTAACCTCTCAAACGGCTTTGTCTGCGGAATATCACCCTCATCTGTTCTATCCCGGTAATCGATAAACGACTTTTGAGCACGCAAACCAGTGGTTAAAGTAAAGGCTTCATTCGGACGCCATTCATCTTGCAAATAAACGGCCAACACATGACGTAGATCTCCTTCAGAACCATGTTCGAGATCTTTTTGTATCTCATCGCCGCTGCCTAAAACTGCGTCTGAGGTTAACTTAATCAATTCTACTCGTTCAATGTCAGCACCCAATAAAACGCGGTGAGATGAAAAGGAATCGTATACGAGATGACCTGATAAATTCATCACTCGTTCGGTAACATAGCTTTCAACCGGACTTTCATAAGCTAATTCACTATAGGCTGCTTTAATGGCTGCAATATCAATTTCTTCAGACGTGTACAATGTTTTTAATTGGTAATTTCTTTGCTGTGCGCCGAGATGCCATTCATAATTCCAATCATTATTTAACTCACTGGTTTGACGCACACCCAGCAACATATCTCGATAACGCTGGTTATAATCTTGAGTTTCCTTAGGCAAAAACTCAATCACCCCAAAATAATCGCCGGTTTGATATTCTTGTGCTTGCCAATAAAACTCGGTGTCGTTATGCGACCAGTTCAGCAACAAGTTGCGATAAGCTTTTCGATCATTCACCAGGCCTGGTGCTTGTGAATACGCCGCTAACTCACCGGTATTAATATATCCTAGATCTGCGAGTATAGGATCGGCTTGCGTTAATACATCTCCCTCAGCTCGACGACCACTTTTGTCCTGCTCCCATTGCGAAAAGCTTAATGAAAGCTGACTTTGTTTCGACTCAGATTCAAAGCGCTCGCTGGCGCTAACATGGTTGTAAGCGCGACTGCCTAATCCAACTGAAAAGTGGCGATCTTTTTTTGAAATCACATTCACCACACCGGAGTAGGCAAAGTCGCCATGCAACACGGACGCCGCACCACGAATAACTTCAATACGTTCGACCTGTTCAATCGGCATATGCAAAATGCCTTCGCTGTAACCGGCTGAACTATTAACCATGTTGACATCATCCAGCATCAACTTTACGGTTCCACCCGAATAGGGTGTGCCTAAGCCGCGCATAACTAACACCGACTGCCCAAGATGATTAGGCTGAACCTCAATCGAAGCCGTCATGCTTAAAGCATCTTTAACTGTTCGAACTCCATAGCGCATCAGTTCCGTGCCACGTAATACGCTGATAGAACCCGGTACATAGTCGGCATTGACTTTGGTACGCGTCACTAATTCGGTTTGCGCGTTCAACAACGCCATTAGCTCTTGGTAGGCTTGTTGGTCGGAATCGTTTGCATGAAGTTGGAAAGGTAGAATTGCAACAGAAAGACTTAAGGTGATTAATCGATATTTAAGCATAGAAAGTTCAATATATTATTTTTAGTAAGGTCATTCTATATTAACGTAACGATTTTTCCCAGATGACATGATTATGGCCGCGTTTTGCCGCATCCAATAAGTCTAATAACGGTTGTGCACGATGCGCTAAACTCACCGAATCATCATCCCAACTATCTCCAGATTGAGCCGAAGGCTGATTTACTGCATTGCTTAAGTTTTCAAATGCCTCGGCTACCTCTTCTTCCGTCAATGCCCCCGGCACACTCCCGCTATGGCCCATTAAGCCAATGAGTTTTAAGGCTACATGGTCAAACATCGTGACATCGGCGTAATGTTTAGTTTGAAAGCGAATCATCTTTTGCTCCTATTTTTAGTATTCAGTATGCCATAAGTTAATCTGCTATCCTGAATTTATAAGCCTGACTGGGTCTGAGATTTCACACAATTAACCTCACCGATCAGATAACAACTGAAACACGGCTAGTTGATTAAATTATAGATAGGTATATGATTAATATTGAAGTTTTGGTTCGAATTCCGTTCAGGAGGTCATCATGAAGTTCAATCAAGCCATTCTGGTTATCGCTAATGCGAGTCATCTAAGCGCTTACCGTGTCACACAAACACCCGCCATCGATCGCCAAGAAACCAACCAAACTAGCCATACCCGAAATCAAGGCACCGCAAAAATCACCACACAATTACAACTCATTAAAGAACTGGACTACGACGAAGCCCGTCAGAAAACCAGTGAACGACTCGCTGATCAAGCTGGCAACTTTCATCACGCCAATGGCGAAAATCACAATTTGGCAAGCGAAATGGCCAAGCGAGGCCTAAGTAAAATCAGCGATGATATTAACGAATTAATAAACACCGAATCGCCAGATAGCTGGTATTTAGCTTTTCCAAAACAAACACATCAACAGTTAGTGAGTTCATTGCCACCACAAACGCAATCCAGTTTAAAAAAGTCTTTACCCTTGGACTTAACAAAATCCGACAAAGAAAAACTGCTTAGCCATTTTGAATAATTGAAACGGTTACATTTAAATGCAAACGAACTAACTCGGAGATTAATTTCAGGTATAAAAAAGCCCGTGCAAGACGGGCTTTTTTTAATATATGGTGGCTACACCGGGATTCGAACCTGGGACCCCATCATTATGAGTGATGTGCTCTAACCAACTGAGCTATGTAGCCAAAAGATGCGCGTATTATAAGGAAGTTTTGGATTTTGTCAAAACTTTTATATCGCCTTAATGGTTTTAAAACCACCAGGCTTGGTGCTTCTATCTGTTATACGTTAAAACGGAAATGCATAACATCGCCGTCTTGTACGATATATTCTTTGCCTTCTAAGCGTAACTTACCAGCTTCTTTTGCGCCTTGCTCACCGTTGTATTTAACAAAGTCTTCATAAGCGGTCACTTCGGCACGGATAAAGCCTTTCTCGAAATCCGTATGGATCACACCGGCCGCCTGAGGGGCCGTAGCGCCGACTTTAACTGTCCAGGCACGTACTTCCTTCACACCCGCAGTAAAGTAGGTCTGTAGGCCTAACAAGCTGTATCCAGCGCGGATTACACGGTTTAAACCAGGCTCATCTAAGCCCATACCTTGTAAGAAGTCCATTTTGTCTTCGTCATCCAACTCGGCAATTTCAGATTCGATTGCCGCACAAACTGGCACCACTACCGCGCCTTGCTCTTCAGCTACTTTGCGCACCGCATCCAAGTAAGGATTATTTTCGAATCCATCTTCGTTGACGTTGGCAATATACATCATAGGTTTGATAGTTAATAAGTGCAGATCATAAAGTTCAGCTTGCTCGTCCTTGGTTAAATCAACGTTACGAACCAATTTACCTTCGGCAATTTCGGCTGACACTTTTTCTAATACGGCTAAACGCGCGACGGCTTCTTTATTACCACTTTTGGCGACACGTTGGACTTTTTGAATCGCTTTATCAATCGACTCCATATCAGCCAACACAAGTTCGGTATTAATTATGTCGATATCCGATACTGGATCAACTTTGCCCGCGACATGCACGATATCGTCATTTTCAAAACAGCGCACCACTTGGGTGATCGCATCGGTTTCACGAATGTTAGCGAGGAACTTGTTGCCTAAGCCTTCACCTTTTGAAGCGCCTTCAACCAGGCCTGCAATATCCACAAACTCCATAGTGGCGGATAAAACACGCTCTGGCTTAACGATTTCGGCCAATTTATCTTGACGAGGATCCGGCACTGGTACGATGCCAACATTGGGTTCGATAGTACAAAATGGGTAGTTAGCCGCATCAATACCGGCGTTGGTTAAGGCATTAAATAAAGTGGATTTACCCACGTTTGGTAAACCCACAATTCCGCACTTAATTCCCATCGAACACTCCTTAAAATTAGTTAACTGCGCGTATGAAGTTGATTCATCGCTTTAGCAAAATCACCCGCTAAGATATCCGATAGCACACGTGTAGCGTCATAAATGGCGTCATCTATCTTTTCGCGTTCAATCTTAGACGGGGATTTCAATACATAATTGACCACTTGATGACGATCGCCCGGGTGATCAATACCTAAACGCAAGCGATGAAAACCTGGGCCACCCAAAGCCGCAATCGTGTCACGTAAGCCATTGTGACCGCCATGACCACCGCCAGTTTTGAGCTTTGCAACGCCCACAGGTAAGTCTAGTTCGTCGTGTGCCACCAAGACTTGCTCGGCTGTTAGACGATAGAAATTGGCAAGAGCTTGGATAGACTGACCTGAACGATTCATAAAGGTCATAGGCTTAAGCAACCAGGCCTGCTGACCATTCAAGTCAATCTTAGCCACTTCCCCAAAAAACTTGGCTTCTGGACGAAACACTACACCTTGTTGGCGAGCTATTTCCTCCACAAACCAAAAACCAGCGTTATGTCGGGTCTGGTCATATTGTTCGCCCGGATTTCCCAGACCGACAATGAGTTGAACAGAGGACATAAACGCTGGTTCCTAGAGGTTAGGTTCGTTAGAACCGTTGAATTAACCTTTTACTCTAACTTTACCGATACCGACAACGGCTTGGTCATAGTCTGAGTTGCCGTGTAACAAGGCCACAACTTCAACACCCTTAGGCAACTGAAGATCTGACAAACGTAAGTTAGCGCCGGCTTCCATATTAGACACATCAATTTCAATGGCTTTTGGAAGGTCTTTAGCTGTACAACGAATTTCTACCGTTTTTTGGAAGAAAGTCATCAAACCACCTAACTTCACGCCTGGTGCTTTGTTTGCGCCAGTGAATTTAATTGGTACACGCTTAGTAACACGAGATTTATCGGTTACGCGCTGCAAATCCATGTGCATCACGTCGGCACGCGCAGGATGTCTTTGCATGTCTTTGATGATCACTTTCTCTTTGCTGCCACCTTTTACATCTACCGTTAAAACGGTGTTGTAAACATCGATGTCAACCAAGGCTTTTTTTACAAAGTTGCCTTCAAAGGTGACCGACACGGCCTCTTTATCAGAACCGTAAATAATTGCCGGTACTTTGCCCGCATGACGAAGGCGGCGGCTCGCACCTTTCCCCTCAGTCGAGCGGACTTCTGCTGTCCATACTTCACTCATAGTGATTACTCCGTTAACAGGGTTTAACCCCAATTCAATAAGCCTTTAACCGCGACCAGATAAAGGAAAGCGTGCATTATACTGATTTCGCCGCTATTTTCCAATCTAAATTAACAAACAAAAAAGCCGATAAGCACCAAGCCTGGTACTTATCGGCTTTTAACTAACTACCGCGATAAATTTAAATTTCAGGCATTAACGCCGTTACTGACTCTTCATTATTTACACGGCGAATCGTTTCACCTAGCATAGTGGCGATTGATACTTGACGAATCTTGTCACAAGCCATGGCTTCAGCAGACTGCGGAATGGTATCCGTTACCACTAACTCTTTAAGAGTCGATTTACGAATATTCTCTACCGCCGGGCCTGACAACACCGCGTGCGTCGCATAGGCCGTGACACTTTTTGCACCGTTTTCCATCAAGGCGGCGGCGGCTTTACACAAGGTACCCGCGGTATCCACCATGTCATCGACCACAATACAATCGCGGCCTTTGACTTCACCAATAACGTGCATGACTTGCGACACATTGGCTTTAGGGCGACGTTTATCGATAATCGCAAGATCCGCATTTAGCGCTTTCGCCACGGCACGAGCACGCACCACGCCACCGACATCCGGTGAAACCACGGTGACATTACTGACATCTAACTCTTTCAGCATATCCTCGACCAAAACCGGTGAGGCATAGATGTTATCAACCGGAATATCAAAAAACCCTTGGATCTGATCCGAGTGGAGATCCACTGTAATCACACGATCCGCACCAGCCAAAGTAATCATATCCGCCGCTAAACGCGCGGTGATGGGTACACGAGCCGAATGAGGACGACGATCTTGACGGGCAAACCCGTAGTAAGGCACCACCGCGGTAATGCGCTTAGCCGATGCACGCTTAAGGGCATCAATCATCACCAGCATTTCCATCAAGTTGACGGCTGGCTCAGGCGTGCAAGTGGGCTGCAATACATAGACGTCTTTACCACGAACGGATTCGGTAATCTCGACCATGATTTCGCCATCGCTAAAACGGCCTACATTTGCTTTACCAAGAGGTTGATCTAAAGAAAGGGAGATTTTCTCTGCAAGAGTGACATTTGCATTTCCCGCAAATATCATGACACTTTTGTTAGCCATTAATGGCGGCTCCTGTCGAGGATAAACTGAATTTGGGGAATAAGGATGAGATGGCTGGGCCGGAAGGATTCGAACCTTCGCATGACGGGATCAAAACCCGCTGCCTTACCGCTTGGCTACGGCCCAAAAGATCTCTGTCGTAAGACAGGTGCGTATTATCCATTGATTAAGGAAAAGATCAAGTAAAAGTTGACGTTTTTTTGAAATTTTATACGCTGGTAATACATTCATCCCCACCTTTAATAATAGAACGCAATCGAGTTGATTAACCGCTCGTCTTAGTCAGACTTCACTATACAATGAGGCTGAGCTTGTGACAAGCGATCAAAATCAATCACTTAGTTTTTAGTTGCTGGATTAAATTGGGCAAAACCGGATTATCAGGGAACTGCTTATGGTGTTTTTTCCACAAGTTTTGTGCCTGGTCGTATTTTTTTAATGCCCACTTAATTTTGATCATGTGAATCAGCACTTCATCATTCTGATTAAGCGACCAGGCCTGCTCTATATGTTTTTCAGCGTCAGCAAAACGTCGTTCTTTATAAGCCAACCAAGCTAAGCTATCGATAATATGGAAGCTATTCGGCGCTAAGGTCAATGCACGGTTTAACAAGCGTCCAGCCTCATCCAATTGACGGTTTTGCTCCACATAGTAAAAACCGAGTGCGTTTAACGCATCTGGTTCATTTGGGTGGTCTTTTAAAATATTTTTTATAATATCTTCGTATTCATCGTAAGCACCCAGCTCATAAAGTGCCATGGCCAACGAATAACTTAAAGTAAGACGATCAACTGATAATTCTAATGCCAAACGATACTGATCTGCCGCCCCTGCCCATTCTCCTGACTGCCCATAAAAAATACCTCGCGCACGCAGTATCTTAACTTGCTCTTGATCATCGGCTGGCTGCAACTGATCCAGATATTGTAAGGCCGCGTCAAGACTTTGGGTTTCATACAATATTTGTGAAATGAGTAGGCTCGCATCTAATTGATAATTAGGGTGAACAACACGCTCTAAGTAAGAACGAGCTTGAACATAATCCCCTTGGCTTTTAGATACGACACCTAGGTAATAATAACTGACGTCTTGATAACCGTCGACTTTTAGCAGGGCTTCTAATTGCTTCTTTGCTACATTCAAGTCGCCTTGTTCCAACTCGAGTAAAGCCAGCGAAAGTTTTGAAGTATAGGCCTTAGGATTGGCGGCGACAATTCGGGCATAGCGCTGCTTGGCTTGATTATAAAGCGTCGCCTTAGCCTCTAATCGGGCATAACGTTCTTGTATCATCCAATCTTTTGGATGAGATTCTACATAGCGAGCTAACTGCGTTAATCCTCGCTGAATCAAATCATTTTCGACATATAAATTCGCTAGTGCATAATAAACTTCGGCGGGGGCTGAATGTTGATTAATAACGGCCTCGAGTGTATCGACGGCCAATTCAACACGCCCATACTGATCAGCCGCGTAGCCATACGCATAACCAGCCGCCCATTCATTTGGGTAAAGCTCATACAGCGTTTCAAAAAATTCCAAACCGGTATCCATCGGCGTCGATTGCACCACTTGAGCCGCAGCGTTTTTTAAATCATCTTCCAAGCTCAGTTCTGAACGAGTCCGATAGGCTTTCCAGTAATTTAAGGCATCGCTCAATTTGGCCTGTCGAAGCGACATAATATAACCTACCCGCCAAGGCGTGGCATCGTCCGGGTTCATTTCTCGCCACAAGCGTGCACTTTTATCAATACCTTCTGCATAGAAAGCACTCATCGCTAATTGAAAAGCACGTTCAACCAACGCGGGATCACGGGTCGTTTCTGCTACGCCATAAATTAAGTTATAAGCACTTAATAAATCGCCTTTTTGTGCAAACAATTCCCCCATCATGATTTCAAACATAATGGTTGGTTCGAGTTTAGTTGTTTGTAAGTTATGCGTGGACGAGTTTGATGGATCAGTATTCACGCCAGATGTCGACTTGGTCTCCAACTGACTGCAACCGATTAAGCTTAATACACAAATGCCTAAACATGTCCGACGAATGATATTCACTAAACCACCTCAGCCAAATCGCCGTTTTGCTCTAGCCAAGCTTTTCGATCTGGCGCACGTTTTTTAGCCAACATCATATCCATCATAGGATAGGCGTGTTCGGCTTCAAGCGTTAGCTGCACCAAACGACGTGTTTCCGGTGACATGGTGGTTTCTCTTAATTGTATCGGGTTCATTTCGCCTAGACCTTTAAAACGCGTGACCTGAACTTTGCCCGCTAGCTTTTCAGCCTGAATACGATCTAACACCCCCTGACGTTCGGCTTCATCCAGTGCGTAAAATACGTTCTTGCCTACATCAATACGATACAAAGGCGGCATTGCCACATAAACATGGCCATTTTCAACCAGTGTTGGAAAGTGTCGCACAAATAACGCACAGATTAAGGTGGCAATATGTGCGCCATCTGAGTCGGCATCAGCTAAGATACAAATCTTGCCATAACGCAAGCTGCTTAAGTCTTCTGAGGCCGGATCCACGCCAATAGCCACACTAATATCGTGTACTTCTTGCGAGGCTAAAATTTGACCAGAATCGACCTCCCAGGTATTTAAAATTTTACCTCTTAACGGCATAATCGCTTGAAAACGTTTGTTGCGTGCTTGCTTAGCCGAACCGCCAGCTGAATCCCCTTCCACCAAAAACAACTCGGTTAAACTCAAATCCGTTTCAGTACAATCCGCAAGTTTTCCAGGCAAGGCTGGACCGGACGTTACCTTTTTACGCGCCACTTGACGAGCTTTTTTATTACGAGTTTGCGCATTATTAATCGCCAGTTCGGCAATTTTTTCGGCTACTTCGGTATGCTGATTAAGCCACAAACTTAATGCATCTTTCACAACGCCCGAAATAAACGGCACACATTCACGTGACGACAAACGTTCCTTGGTTTGCCCTGCAAATTGCGGATCGCGTAACTTAGCCGACAGCACAAACGCCACATTTTGCCAAACATCATCTGGCGACAACTTCACCCCACGTGGAATTAAATTACGAAACTCACAAAACTCGCGTACCGCATCCGTGGTGCCCTGACGCAATCCATTAACATGCGTGCCACCTTGCGGTGTTGGAATCAAATTTACATAACTTTCGTTTAGGGCTTCATGCGGCTCTTCTAGCCAAGCAATAGCCCAAGAAGCCGCTTCATTTTCTGAGGACTCAGTACCCACAAAACCTTCTATCGGTAAACGTTCTAAGCCTTCTAGCGATTGATTTAAATAATCTCTTAAGCCATCTTCGTAATACCAACTCGTTTGCTCGCCACTCACTTCGTCCATAAAATTGACGGTCAGCCCAGGGCATAAAACGGCTTTAGCTCTTAATAAATGCTTTAAACGATTTAACGCATATTTAGGTGTATCAAAAAACGAGGCTTCTGGCCAAAAACGCAGGAAGGTACCACTATTCTTTTTAGCTACTTTGCCAATTACTGTTAAGGGTTCAACCAAGACACCATGCTCAAATGCAATCGCATATTGCTCACCGTTACGTTTAATTTGAACTTCAACACGTTTGGAGAGTGCATTTACTACCGATACACCTACACCATGTAAACCACCTGAAAACTGATAGGCCTTATTGGAGAATTTTCCACCGGCATGCAAGCGCGTTAAAATCACCTCAACCCCCGACACACCTTCTTCTGGGTGAATATCAACTGGCATGCCGCGGCCGTTATCTTCGACGCTCACCGAGCCATCGGCGTAGTGTGTAATATTGATTTCAGAAGCATGCCCCGCTAAGGCTTCATCGACACTGTTATCAATGACTTCTTGGGCTAAATGATTGGGACGAGTGGTATCAGTATACATACCAGGGCGTTTACGAACAGGATCCAGCCCTGTTAAAACCTCAATTTCTGACGAATTGTACGCTTGACTCACAAACTCTCCTTTAACTCAACCATCCACCAGGCCTGGTGATCCATTTATGCGTTTTTAAACAAACCATATTATTGGTGAGTCTCTGCTTAAAGTAAAGCATTGTTCAAACCCAGTGCTTAAAAGCGTTTGAATAACGCATTTAAAAACCCTATTTTTTGCCGGCAAAGCATAGAAATAAAGTTCGATGACGTTTATTATGCTATTTAAGTTCGATAAATAAGAGATCAAATCCATGCCCAATCGCGACTATCACGACCATCGGTTAAATTACCAAATGGGTGAACTAAGTGACGAGTTTTTAAGCCACAATCCGTATGAATTGTTTCAACAATGGATGGATGAAGCTTTTGAAAAAAAAGTAGCCGAACCCACCGCCATGACATTGGCCACCGTGGATGCGGCGCAACAGCCACATGCTCGCATTGTTTTATTGAAAGCCTTTGACCGTGATGGATTTGTGTTTTATACCCACTACGAAAGTGCGAAAGGACGTGAACTGATTACCTCAAAGCGTGCGGCACTCAACTTTTTCTGGCCACAATTAGAACGCCAAATTCGCATTGAAGGCTTGGTAGAAAAAATAAAACCTGAGGATTCCGATCGCTACTTCCATAGTCGACCCATTGACAGCCAATTAAGTGCTTACATTTCACGCCAAAGCCAGACGGTCGAAAATCGTCAAGCACTAGAACAAAGACTGGAAAAGGCTAAAGCCGAATTTGCGGGCAAAGTCGTGCCTCGCCCTGAAACTTGGGGCGGATATCGTTTATTGGCCAAGCGTTTTGAATTTTGGCAGGGTCGTCCGAACCGTCTGCATGACCGTTTGCAATTTTCGATTCACCCAACTGATCCACAAGCCTGGTCATCTGTAAGGCTGTCACCATAAACTTTATGCCGGATATTAAACTGGATTCAAGCTGGCTGGCTTATTTAGCGCCGGAGTTTGATAAAGCTTATATGCACAAGCTTCGTGCTTTTTTGGTCGCTGAAAAACAAGCCGGTAAACACATTTTACCCAAATCCGCAGAATGGTTTAATGCACTTAACAGCACGCCATTTGACCAGGTTAAGGTCGTGATTTTAGGTCAGGATCCCTACCCAACCCCCGGTCACGCACATGGATTAAGCTTTTCTGTATTACCCGATGTCAAACCGCTGCCTAAATCACTGCTCAACATCAATAAAGAACTGCTCAGCGATCTTGATATTGATAACGCAAGTTCTGGATACTTAATGCCTTGGGCAAAACAAGGTGTGTTATTGCTTAATGCGGTTTTGACGGTAGAAGCTAACCAGTCTAACTCTCATCAGAAACAGGGTTGGGAAACCTTTACCGATGCTATTATCCACGCTCTCAATCAACACCGCTCTAATCTTGTATTTATTTTATGGGGCGCTTACGCTCAAAAAAAAGGCGCGTTTATTGATCCGCAGCGACATTTAATTATTCGCAGCCCTCACCCCTCGCCGCTGTCAGCTCACCGTGGTTTTTTTGGTAGCCGCCCTTTTTCACAAACCAATGCCTATCTTAAGCAACATAATCTCACTCCAATTAAATGGTCGCTGACCTCGCCCTAAGCACTTCTTTTCTCAACAAAACTGAACTTCACCACATCTTGTATTGCGCTTTACATAAGGCTTTCTAACAGAGTATGATTGCAACAGTCTTTTTTTGGAAAAACCACTATGAAACAACCTGTTCACGCTTCGTTTTGGAGCCGTCTTAAAATCGCAAGCTTAATTCGTTTGTTGCTGATTTTAATGGTCTTTGCCGGTATCTTTTTCACCAGTGTCTTTCTCTATTTAAAAAGTCAACTTCAACAAGTCGTTGATCAACAGCGCATTGATCAACCAGGCCTGGTGATCGACCCCACGCTTCAGCATTTGCTAAACAGCCTCGACTTTTTCATTTTGGCCGTCTTAATTACCATGTCATTGTTTTTAGCCTTAATGGTGGCGACTTTGATCGGTAAAATCGCGCGCCCATTAGCGGCGATGCAAAAAGGCATTGAAGCCATTACCCGCTCAAATGACTTCTCAAAACCTTTACCCGTTAGTTATCAGGATGAAATGGGCGCGGTGATCACCGCATTTAATGGTTTAACTCAAAATCTAAAATCGGTGTTTGATCAAACTAACACCAGCTTGTCTAAGGTAGCTAAAGGTGACTATAGTCAACGCCTCAGCGTGAGTGTTGGCGGCGATTTATTGGTTTTCAAAAACTATGTGAATGATGCGATTTCAAGCCTAGAACGCACGATGCAATCACTCCAATCGATTGCCAATGCCTTATCACAAGGGGCTTTTGATCAGCGCATGGACCAATCCATCGAAGGCCAGCTACGTTTAGAAGTGGATGACGCGATGCAGAGCCTGGATGAAGTGGTTCAGCAAATTAACCATGTCATGTCGGGCGTATCCAAGTGCCATTTAAGTGCGCGTATAGAGATCGCTGGAAAAGGGCAATTAGCAAAATTAATTAACCACACAAACCAAGCGATGAATACGCTCGAACAAGGTTTATCGGGAATATTTATTGCGATCGATGCTTTAGCAGATGGCAACTTATCTCACCAAATCCAAGGTCAGTTTAGTGGTGAAATGGAGCGTCTGAAGAACCACTTAAACACCGCCATGTCACAGCTTAACCAGGCCATGACAGGGGTTAAAAATAGCACGCAAGCAATGGAAAACACCGTGCACGATATTGTCTCTAGCAATCACTCGCTGGAGGAACGTACACGCCAACAAGCTTTATCAGTCGAACATAGTGCGCGTACGCTTGAACAAATTACAACCTGTATCCAACAAGTCGCCGATCATGCGCGTCAGGCAAATCAGTTAACTTTGCACGCACGCGAACAAACCGAGCAAGGCCGTGATGTCATGCAAGAATCGGTCGACAGTATGCACTCAATTCAAGATTCGAGTAAAAAAATCAACGACATTGTCAGCTTAATTGATAGCATTGCTTTCCAAACTAATTTGTTGGCTTTAAATGCCTCAGTAGAAGCCGCACGCGCGGGTGAACAAGGGCGTGGCTTTGCGGTAGTCGCGAGTGAAGTTCGACAACTCGCACAACGCTCGGCTGAAGCCTCGACTAACATTCGACAATTAATAGAGCAAGTAGTGCAACAGGTTAATCAAGGTGCTCATAAACTTGAGACCACTCAAGCAGCTTTTGAAGCCATTTTCCAGAGCATGCAAAGCGTTAACGATATCGTAAGCGAAATAGCGGTCAGCTCAGGCGAACAGGCAGAAGGCATAGGTCAAGTTAACCAATCAGTCAATCAATTGGATGAAGCCATTCAGCAAAATGCTAAAATGGTTCAAAACAATACCTCTCTCGCCAATGACCTACAGAGCTTAGAACAGAACTTGCGCGCAGAATCAGAGCGGTTTAAAACAAGCACCCAAATTGGTTTGCCTCACAAGTCTTAACTTTATAAACCCTATAGTCCGGCTACTGACGAGTAAAGCCCGCATTGATCACGACATTGACGCGTCGATTTTGACCTTTGCCTTCTAAGGTTTCGTTGCTGGCTACAGGACGGTGCTCACCAAAACCAGCCACCGAAAAATAGTCATTACGCAACCCTGAGTTACGATGCAACAACTGCATCACATTTTGGGCTCGCATGGTACTTAAAAACCAGTTGTTGCGTAAAATTGAACCGCTTGGAATTGGATCATTATCCGTATGTCCTTCTACCACCACTTCAACACGCCAATCCATGCCATCCTGATCGGCTTGCTGAATAATACGCTGCCCCTGCCCGGTTTTATGCGCATTAAATACCGCAATATCTGGCAGCCAAGCAGACACTTGCGATAGTTCCGCTGCCAGGCCTGGTGAGACTTCAAATCCGCCGCGTTCAAATGATTCAGGATGGGAAATCGACAAAAATATCCCCTGAGTATTGCGGTTAACGTTAATGTATTGCAGGTTATGGTTTTGCACCGCCTCAGACAAACTCAAATAACTTTGATCCAACTGGTCATCTGTCCAGTTTTGAATACGTGAAATCTCCGTATGATTCAGTGCCAACATCATAATGAAAAAAGTGATCAGCAAAGTCACCACATCAGCAAAGGATAACAGCCAACCGCTCCGAGCTTTTAAAGAGGCCGCGCTCACAACTCAGACTCCAATACTGGCACCGGATCAATCATTTGAGGGACAAGGTAGAGCTCGATGCGTCGATTTTCAGCATCGTTTGGATTGTCGGTAATCGGATGGAAACTGCCATAGCCCGCCATCGAATAAACACTCGGCGCTAAACTCACCCTTGCCTGCAAATATTGCATTAATTCATACGCACGGTGTGTACTGAGCTCAATATTGTCACGATAACGTGCACCCGCTGCCAAAGGGATCGCATCAGTGTGTCCTTCAATACTCATAGTGAACGTCACTTCAAACCCACCTTGTTCAATCATTTTGACCCAACGCGCATAACGCTGATTAATCTGGTCTAACTCCAGCTCATTCAGCACACGAGATAGTTCATTTAAATAAGGGTAATAACGCGGATTAATATCGGCTCGAGCGGGTTCAAACAAAGGGGCACTTTCAAAAAGCTGCGGATCAATTGTGATTCGTATACCTTTTGAATAGGTGTTTTCCACTTCCATCCAGGCCAAACTATCTCGATGTTTGATTTCGCGCACCTCATTATGAAGACCGGTCATAATCTTTTGATAAGCACGCTTGGGAGGGATGGTTTCCATTTCAGAAATGGTCATAATCAATACAAAAAACGTCAACAAAGCGGTGAAGACGTCTGCAAACGTCATCATCCAGATACGATTACGTTTAAAAGCACTGATTTGAAGTTGTTCATGAGTAATCAGAGCAGAGTTAGGTTTTACCGACATCTCAGCCTCCTAAAGCTCATGATTAATGACGATTTTCAAGCCGTTCTTTGGTTTTCTCATTTACAAAACTGAGCATACTTTCCATCACCAACATGGGCGATTGTCCAAGCTTTAAGCCGACGACCCCTCGAATAATCACTTCATTTTTTAGCGTTTCGGCTTCGGATAAAACCTTGAGTTTGCCGGCGACCGGAATGTAAAACAAGTTGGCAAATAATACGCCATAAAAAGTGGTAACCAAAGCCAAGCCCATGCCCGATAACAGGCCAGCCAACATATCTTCAGAGCCACCTTCATAGACATCACCGCCCGCGCCCCCCACATGTGAGGTCATCATAATAATCAACCCCATAACTGTCCCCATCATGCCGAATGCTGGCGAGTAAGAAGCCATATTATTAAACAGTTCTTGGCATTGCATATGACGAAGTTGAGTATTGTATTGACGGTTATTAACACTCGCAAGCAATTGACTTTGGTCTTGATAAACCATCATTTCTGTTAATGAAAAACGTAAAAAATCGTCGTCTACATTATCAATTTCACGCTCAAGACTGAGTAAGCCTTGTTTGTGTGAAATATGGCTCAACCGCTCAATTTCATGAATAATTTTATCCACTTTACTCGGCTCAGACACCACCACCTTGATAAAGCCACGAAACACGCAACTCAGCATATTTAATGGGTAATTCACCAATACGGCAGCCAAGGTGCCACCTAAAACCACTAATAAACCTTGCCAGTTAAAAAATGAACCGATAATTTGACCGCTGTCCTTATCCACCATACTCAATAGCACAATGATTAAGCCAAATAACAAACCCAGAATTGTGGCAGATTTACTCATAATGCAACCTTATTTTTCTGTTAAATCGGGCGTTTGGTGTGATTGATACCAATTACGTGCCGCTTGATTAATCTCTTCAACACTCATCTTCTCTGTATCCAAAGGTGGACTGATATACATATCAATCACCCCGGCCTTACGAATAAAGCTATTTTTAGGCCAAAACTGACCCGCATTGTGCGCTACCAAATAAACTGGCACGCCAGTTTCTTTTGCTAACATGGCCGCCCCTTTGTTGATTTTTCCCGTCGTACCGGTTGGCACACGCGTGCCTTCTGGAAAAATCACAATCCAGTCTCGCCGCTTCAATAGTTGGGTGCGCCCTTGTTCAATCAATTGTTTTAATGCTTGGCGGCCGGCTTTACGATCAATCGCGATCGGCTTTAACATGGCCATGGTCCAACCAAAAATGGGAATCTGTAGAATTTCTTTTTTTAATACATAATTTTGACGTGGAAACACGCGTTGAATCGCTATCGTCTCCCAAGCAGATTCGTGGTGCGCCATAATAATACTGGGTTGAGTGACATCTATATGCTCTTTACCCTGCACGCGATAAGTTAAACCGCAGGTGACTTTTAACCACCAGAGCGTCAGTGCTGTCCAATTTTGTAAAAACGCATAACGCACTCTAACAGGTGTGATCCATAAGAGTTGAGCTAAGATACCAAACACAAAAGTCAGAAGTGCACGCCCGATTTCAAAGGCCAAAGATCGCAAAAACAACACTATTTTCAAGCTAACCACTCCTCAACGAATTCGTATAAGTTCGCATAAACCGGGACGTTTTGCAAACATTTATCACCCGAAGCTAAACTACGCTCACCCTTTCCGGTTCGAACGAGAAAAGGTTGCAAACCCAACATTTGAGCCGCTTGAATATCACCTAAACTATCGCCCACCATTGGAACGTCATTTAAACGGCATGCATAACGTAACTCAATCGCGCGTAACATGCCATCCAACGGCTTACGACACACTGACCCACAATCACTTAAATAGGGTGAATAATTGATCCAATCGACTCGGCCGCCGTGTGTATGCAATAGGTGCTGCATTTTCATATGCATTTGACTCAAGGTAGCACGGTCATAATAACCGCGTTTAATACCAGATTGATTAGTGGCCACGGCGACCGTCCAGCCGGCTTTATTTAAACGACTGATCGCTTCTAAACTCCCTGCGATCGGCTGCCATTCATCCGCCGATTTAATGAAGTTATCCGAATCCTCATTAATCACGCCATCTCGATCCAGCACTATAATCTTTGCCATGCGCGTGTATTCGCCTCCTAATTTACTAACTTACAAAAAACCACCAGGCCTGGTGGTTTTTATTAGTTGATTTGAGCTGCTTTGAACTACAAACGTGAAATATCAGCCACGGCCAAAAAGAGTTGATGAATCTGATTCAGCATCGCTAAACGGTTACGTTTTAAAGCTTCATCTTCGGCCATCACCATCACTTGATCAAAAAATTGATCAACCGGTTCACGAATTTGCGCCAAGGTGGTTAAGGCTTGTGTGTAATCCCGCTCGGCGATTTGTGAACTAACCTGTTCACGCAAGGCCTCAATCGCCTGCCAAAGTTGGGTTTCGGCCGCTTGTTCAAACAAGCTCGAATCCACATCCACTGGCCATTCGCCATCAATTTTGCGCAAGATATTCTGAATACGTTTGTTGGCGGCACTCAAACTCTCGGCGGCGGGTAAAGCCGCAAACGCACGTACGGCTTCGATACGTTTTGAAAAGTCGATCGGATGCGCCGGACGACATACGCGCACCGCTTCAAACGCTTCCGCACTAATACCTTGATCCGCATAATAAGCTTTCAGGCGACTGATAATAAAGTCATAAATCGCATTAACCAATTCAGGCGATGACTCGACTTTTGGATGCAACTTTAAACTGGCTTCGATTAAATACTGCAAATCCAAATCCAGCTCTTTTTCGATCATAATTCGGATTAAGCCCAGTGCGGCACGACGCAAAGCAAACGGATCTTTATCACCCGTTGGCAATTCACCAATGCCATAAATACCCGTGATCGTATCGAGTTTATCTGCAATCGCTAAGGTTTGAGCTAAAGCGGTTTCTGGCAAGTCGTCACCACCAAAACGTGGCTTGTATTGCTGATCTATACTGTCGGCCACATCAGCATGCTCATTTTGAGCTAACGCATAATAACGCCCCATCACACCCTGTAACTCAGGGAACTCACCCACCATCAAGGTCATTAAATCGCATTTTGATAAACGCGCGGCACGTTCAGCCAATTCACTAGCCACACCTAATGGGCGTGCAATTTTGACCGCCAAACTTTCTAACCGTTCAATCTTGTCATATAAAGTGCCTAATTTTTGCTGGAACACCACAGTTTTTAAACTCGGTAATAAATCATCCAACGGCTGCTTTCGATCTTGATTCCAGAAAAACTTTGCATCCGACAAACGCGGACGAATCACACGCTCATTACCCGAAATCACAGATTGCGGATTGCTACTCTCAATATTGCACACCGTAATAAACTTAGCCTGCAATTTGCCTTGCTTATCCAACAAATGAAAGAATTTTTGATGACCTTTCATTGCCGAAACCAAACACTCTGGCGGCACACTTAAAAAATCTTCGTCAAACGAACCGTCTACGGCGGTTGGCCATTCGTTTAATGCCGTTACTTCTTCAAGCAAATCTTCATCAATCACGGCTTCGCCGCCGGCTTGACTAGCAATACTCAACACCTGCTGACGAATCACCGCTTGGCGTTCGGCAAAATCAGCCAGCACATAGCCTTGTTTTTCA
The DNA here is from genome assembly GCF_036568485.1 of Thiomicrospira sp. Taxonomy (GTDB): domain Bacteria; phylum Pseudomonadota; class Gammaproteobacteria; order Thiomicrospirales; family Thiomicrospiraceae; genus Thiomicrospira. The sequence continues at coordinate 11,011 of NZ_DATCSL010000005.1, read as the reverse complement.
AGCACGCTCGCATAGTCTGCGGGTGTATCAACGACAATTTCTTCTGGCGCATGGAAACGATGACCGCGTGTTACATTAGAAGCGACTTTGCCTAAAATATTGGCGGGCACAACTTGATCACCCAATATCATTAATACCCAATGCACCGGACGCACAAATTCAACCTCTGACGATCCCCAACGCATACGCTTTGGAATTGGCAATTTTGCCAATGAGGCTTCCACCAGGCCTGGTAATAGGTCGCGTGTCGCTTGACCTTTTACCGCCTGCTCATACACCATCCAGGTACCTTTATCGGTTTCAACTTCCATTAAATCCGCTACGTCTACATCACAAGAACGCGCAAAACCTTGCAAGGCTTTTGTCGGGTTACCATCGGCATCAAAGGCGGCTTTTTTGGCTGGCCCTTTGCGCTCAACCACTTTATCAGCTTGCGCAAGATCCAGCGCACTAATCCAAACAGCTAAACGGCGTGGTGCGGCGTAAACTTTGACGCTTTCAAATTTTAAATCGGCCTGATTAAGACCATCCGTTAAACCCTGCGCAAAGGCTTCTGATAATTTTTTGAGGGCTTTAGGTGGCAACTCTTCTGTGCCAATTTCAACTAAAAAATCTTCGCGAACCGAACTCATACTGATGTCTCCTGCGGGTGTTTCACTAATGGGAAGCCTAAGGCTTCGCGGCCAGCGTAATAGGCTTCGGCTACCGCTCGCGCCATCGTGCGCACACGCCCAATAAAACGTGCTCGTTCTGTCACACTGATCGCATGACGTGCATCTAATAAGTTAAAGGTATGAGACGCCTTTAAAACCTGTTCATAAGCAGGCAAAGGCAATTTGGCTTCAATCAACTGAGTAAAGGCTTGCTCACACTCATCAAACTGACGGAATAATACGTCGGTATTGGCATACTCAAAGTTATAGGTCGACATCTCAACTTCATTTTGATGGAACACATCACCATAAGTGACCTTGCCGCCGGGCCCATCTACCCAAACCAAATCATAAACACTGTTCACACCTTGCAGATACATGGCAATGCGTTCAAGGCCATAGGTGATCTCGCCAGTAACCGGGCGACACTCTAACCCCCCGACTTGCTGAAAATAGGTAAACTGGGTGACTTCCATACCATTTAACCAAACTTCCCAACCTAATCCCCAAGCACCTAATGTGGGGGATTCCCAGTTATCTTCAACAAAACGAATATCATGCTCTAACGGATCTAAACCCAGCATTTTTAACGAATCTAAATACAACTCTTGGATATTTTCTGGCGAAGGCTTCAGCATCACTTGAAACTGATAATAATGCTGCAACCGGTTCGGGTTCTCACCATAACGGCCATCGGTTGGACGACGACTTGGCTGAACATAGGCCGCGCGCCATGGCTCTGGACCAATTGAACGTAAAAAAGTAGCTGGATGAAAAGTACCGGCGCCCATCTCATTATCATAGGGTTGCATCACAACGCAGCCCTGGTCAGCCCAAAAGGATTGCAGACTTTGAATTAAGCCCTGAAAAGTATGGATATCCGCTGTGCGGTTATTAGCGTTTGACACAAAAGAACCCCTAGACAATAATCTACGCCATCACGAAACCTAAGCTTGAACACTTGAACTAGCGCGCTCGGGTGTAATTGCCGTATATTTCTAACAAAAAATTAGCCTGATTATACCCTAAAGGAAACTAGATGAACACGCATCAACTCGACGCAAAAGGCTTAAAGTGCCCAATGCCCGTCATCAAACTTCAACAATTAGTGCGTCAGCTTCCAGCTGGCGATCAAATTGAAATTGCGTGCACTGATCCAGGTGCCGAAAAAGACATTCGCAGCTGGTGTAAAGTAAATCGACACCAACTACTAAACGTCAAATCAGAATTAGACCATCTGCTCATTTACATTCAAATTGGCGCCACCAAAAACTAATTTGTTCGTTTTTATAAAAAAAACTTAACTTTTTTGACTTTCCTACTTCACTCGCACAACTTTTGTGGGCTATAATCGACTCACAAAAACCATAATAAGATTTTTCTACTCGATTAGAAAAACGCGAAAGGAGTAGGCATTGCTATGCGATATGAAGAAATAAACCCGTTTTGCCGGGCTTTACAATGGATTAGCTTGGCATTTTTAATCACCTTACCTGTCAATTTAGCCCACGCACAAACCGAATTTAAAACACAAACTTTGGCCTTGCCTACCCAAACTCAAACCCTGGCACCGTCAACAAAAGCCGACAACCAAAGTACTTCACTAAATAAATTCGAGTTTATTGTCCGCCCTAATCAAACGCTTAGTCACGCCTTAGATCAAGTAGCGGACACAGCACAAACCGCTCTAAAAATTAGTCAATCAGACCATTCTGAACTTTTCACAGACCTCCGAGTCGGTGACAAACTGATTATCTGGACCGATGAAAACAATCAATTACAAAAAATTGACATGGATCGTAGCCGCATTCTGAGCTATCACCTTGAAAAACAAGATAATGAGTTTCATATCTATGAAAATCACAAGACGGTTGATACCAAAATAAAAATGGCCTCCGCAACAATTCATGATTCTTTTTATATCGCTGGTGAATCAGCAGGCTTAAGCCCTCGCACCATTATGAATCTAGCTGATCTATTTGCATGGGAAGTAGATTTTGTGCGTGAACTTAGAAGCGGTGATGAATTTAAAATCATTTATGAGCAGCGTTATTTAAACGACGAATTGCTAGGTGATGGCAACATTTTAGCCGCCGAACTAACTGTTGGCGGTCAACGCAAAGTTCGCGCTTTCCGTCTTGAAATTGAAAATCAATTAATTGGCTATTATGACGAAAATGGTCAAAACCTGCGAAAAGCTTTTATGCGCAACCCCATCAACTACACCCGTATTAGCTCTCGCTTCCAGCGCGGTCGACATCACCCGGTATTACAAGAAACGCGCGACCATAAAGGTGTCGATTATGCAGCACCAACCGGCACACCGATTTATGCCGCTGGTGACGGTGTCGTCACCTACAAAGGCTGGAACGGCGGTTACGGAAAAAAGGTCATCATCAAACATGCTGGACGCTATGAAACCGTTTATGCTCACTTATCACGTTATGGCAAAGCCAGCCGTGGACAGAGTGTCAAACAAGGCGATATCATTGGCTATGTCGGTAAAACTGGCTTGGCAACCGGCCCTCACTTACACTATGAATTCCGTATTAATGGCGTGCATCGTGATCCTTTAAAAGTGAAATTCCCAGATGCCGAACCGGTGCTAGCCGCACATCGCAATGAATTTGATCAATATGCTTCTATTATGCATAGTCAATTAACCCGCTTTGACCCTGAATTAACACAGCTGGCCTTAAACTTTGAATAAATCACTTTTCATCGGACTCATGTCCGGCACCAGTGCGGATGGAATTGATGCCGCACTGGTACGTTTAGACAATAGTCACAAAATTGAACTTATCGATTTTTTGACCTACCCATCGCAACTTAAACCTCAGCTAACCCAACTCAACCTTGATACACAAATTCGCTTATCTGACCTCGCTGATCTGCAGGTTAAAATTGCACGTGAATTTAGCCAAGCGGCCCTAACACTTATCAAACAAAACGGCTATGAAGCTGCGAATATCCATGCTATTGGTAGCCATGGCCAAACTATTTTCCATGCACCGGAGTTGGGCATGAGCCTGCAAATTGGCCACCCTGCCATTATTGCTAAACAGACCAACATTACCACTGTTGCAGATTTTCGAGTTGATGACATGGCGCTTGGTGGTCAAGGCGCCCCCCTCGCTCCCAGCTTTCACCAGGCACTTTTGCACAATCATCACAAACCTGTTTGCGTAGTCAATATTGGCGGCATCGCTAACATTAGCTACATAGACATGGACAATAAGGTAATTGGGTTTGATACTGGGCCAGGGAACGCATTAATGGATGAAATTTGTCAACAGTCCTTTGATTTAGACTATGACCAAAACGGCGAATTAGCCGCTCAAGGCCAAGTTAACCATACTTTACTAAACACGTTACTCTCTGACCCATATTTTCAACAACCCACCCCTAAAAGCACGGGGCGTGATAAATTCAACCAGGCCTGGTTGTTAAAGCATTTACCGCAAAATATTGAACCAACCGACCTACTCGCTACCCTTAACCAGTTAACGGTTGAAACAATTGGCGCCGAGCTAATGAAACTAGAGTTACCTAATCAAACCGCATGTTTAATTTGCGGTGGTGGTGCTTATAATCAAACCCTATTAAAAGGTTTACAGACCAAGCTACCCAACCTCACTATTCAGTCCAGCGAGCAACTTGGCTTCAACCCCAATGCGGTTGAAGCCATGATGTGTGCTTGGCTGGCAAAGCAACGTCTCGACCATACTGAGATTGATTTAACCCAGATTACAGGTGCATCACGCCCGGCGGTATTGGGCGGCCTCTGGCATCCATAAACCATGCAAAGCCAATTCATCTGATTGGCTCAAATATTTTAAGTTTAATAAATACTAGATAAAAAAGCAGGCTCAAAAGAGCCTGAAGAAACCCTGCCGAAACAGGGTACGAGGATACCAATTAGGAAATCCGACCGAGGAAGTCGGACGCGCTATTTAGGATAAATAGCGCGTTAAACCATTACATAAGGTCAAAGCTTTTAGTAAAGCCAACCACCATCATTAAATCGCCATCGCCATCTTTACCAATACCAGTGTCTTCCCCCATTGTATTGATTAAAGAGAAACCAACTTCAGTACCTTCAGCAACTTCTGCTCCATAACCTAACTCTACCCAAGTATAACTTGTGTCTTCACCCAAGAAGTCGGTTGCTGAACCAACCAAGCCATAGGCACTACCATACGAGTAGGATGCAGAAACAATTGTATAAGAATGGTCATCAACGCCACCGTCTGCTGCAACATGGTTACCAGCATCAAGCCCAACAGATAAATTACCAAATGAAGCTGAAAGGTTTACTTCATCATAGGACTTATCCCACAACTCTTCAGTGTAGCGATACAAAGTCACACCAGCCGACAAGCCAACACCTGATACTTCGCCAGACCAACCGCCATATACATCATACTCTAGCTCTCCGCCTTCATCGTTTGTAACTTCAGAACCCCAAAGACCAAGATAAATACCTGAATCATTCTCATAGTCCACACCGGCTTGAGCAGCTGCAGCACCATCAGATTGTGGAATACCACGGAAAATATATTGAGATACCACACCAACGTTACCTGACACACCAGCTTGGGTTGTAGCAGGTGCTAAAGCAGCGATTGAAGAACCGGCTACGGCCATTGAAAGAACTAATGTTTTTAATTTAGCTGTCTGTTTCATTTGTGTTTTCCTTTTTTGTTGTGAAAGATTAAAAATCTCAAACAACTTATAGCTTATTAAATGCCAAAACATTAAAACACTATTAAAAATCAACACATTAAATAAATAAAACAACTTCTCACACCACCCTCACACCAATCTATTGCACCAAATAAATACAAAAACGCACCTAAATATTATCGAAAATCTTCGATTCCTCTTCTAAGAAGGTGCGCAAGCGCGACTCCAACGCATGAAACTTCGTTATATAGGCTTTACCCAATGATGTCACAAAGGTACCACCACCAGATTTACCACCTTTTTCACTCAACACCAAAGGTTCGTGCGTCAACTTATTCATATCCTCCACCAGCTTCCAGGCTTTTTTATAAGACATACCCATAGCTTTTGCTGCTTGATTAATAGAGCCAAATTGGTCAATATTTTCTAGCAATCGAATCCGACCAACGCCTAAATAACCTTCGCCCTCTTCGGTTACGATCCAAAATCGAGCGCGTATCCGTTCAGAATAAGCATCACCAGGTAACTTTTGCGCGTCATGTTTTTGCATAAATCGAACCTCCAATCTCAAAGGTGACAAATTCCGAATTAATTGCGATAATCACCAGATAAATTTAATCTATTGTAAATCTAAACAAATCAACTTCGTGGGTTGGCTTCACGAACTTTATTAACTTTGCAGGCACACTATGTCAAAAACAACCTGTCGCTATACTGACAATATTCAGCAAGCCAAACAAATTACCAGTCAGGTTTTACAAAGGTTAAATGAACTAGATGTTCCTTCTACACCAGTTCATTTTACGTTACTTTATGAAATGGTTAGTCAAACTGACCCAGAGTTTGCCGATGAGCTTGCCAACCTAATTAAACATCATGACTATACCGATGAATCTGTTCGGCCATTATTCCGTGAGCTACTCAAACGCATAATCAACCAACACCTACCCACCGATGAAGTGAGCCAATTGATTCACGAAGTATTAGAACACCTCGAAAGCTGGTCTTCAGAATCCGAACAGCATCACCAAGTATTAATGGATAATATTGCTTGCCTGCAAGCATGCCAAACTCACGATGAAATTATGCATTGTTTGAATCAAAACATCTTGCCGCCGATTCGAAAAATAACCAACAACACGCAAACGCTTCAACAGCAGATCAATGATTCAGCTCAAATTATCAAAAAATTAAAAAGTGAACTAGAACACGTTACAGCTTTGGCTAAAACCGACTCATTAACTGGCATTCCAAATCGTCGCGGTTTTAATGAATTGGCGAACGAGCATATTAAAACTGCACAATCAGAAGGCACAAGCTTGTGTATGGTATTACTCGACCTAGACCACTTCAAAAGCATTAATGATACCTATGGCCATCTAGTCGGCGACAGCGTATTACGCTACATTGCACGCACCTTACACTCCGAAACAAAAGGCCATGACGCCATCGCAAGATTAGGCGGCGAAGAGTTTGTGATTTTACTGTCGGACATTAGTTACAAAAACGCGCTCAATATCAGTGAAAAAATTCGTAAACGCATCGCCAGTAAGGTGTTAAGTGTTAAAGGTCATGCTCTACCCTTACAATTCACCAGCTCATTTGGGGTATCGCAATATAAAGCCGGTGAAACCACAGACCAGCTATTTGACCGCGCGGACCAAGCACTCTATCTAGCCAAGCAAAATGGACGCAACCAAACCTGCGGTGAACATCAGTTATAAAATTAAATAACCCTCGCTTTGAACGATGCGGTTATTTTTTACTCCGAACCTAAAATACATCCGACCGGCACACCGAATAGCCACTTCACACCCTCTCTTCTAAGTCCAACCTGCATTACATAAAAATTCACTTAAAAATTTGATGAGCCAATAAATAAATATTTGCTCACACACAAACCCATATTCCACAAAGTTATCCACAGCCTTAAAGACTGATTAACAAGGTTTTGATTGCATTTATACCGAATAAATTTGATCAAATATTGTGTAAAACCACTCAAAAATAGCGCTTGCACCCGCGTCTAAAATTTACTATATTTTGATACACATAAAAAACAAATCACTACATGTTGTGGAATATTCTTTGATAAGGCACAACTTTATTATCGATAAAATTTAAGTTCTGTTTTTATGAATTCTCGCTAAGCCAATGAAATGTCAAGCGAAACAAATTTCACACACTTAGCCGTTAAAAATTTTATACACAGCTAAAAACGTAGGTAAAAAAGTAGGACATCATGACGAACCAAGACAGCGCGCCCAAATCCACTCTTCAAGTTACCAAACGCGATGGTCGCAAAGAACCAATCGACTTAGAAAAAATTCACCGAGTCATCACTTGGGCCGCTGAAGGCTTAGAAAATGTCTCGGTATCTGAAGTTGAGCTGCGTTCGCATATTCAGTTCTATGATGGTATTAAATCATCCGACATTCATGAAACCATCATTAAATCCGCCGCGGACTTGATTTCCGAAAACGCGCCCGACTACCAACACTTGTCGGCGCGATTAGCTATTTTCCACCTACGTAAAAAAGCTTTTGGGCGCTTTACGCCACCGGCCTTATTTGAACAAATCAACAAGATGGTTCGTGCAAAGCGCTATGATGCAGAACTGCTTGAAAAATACACCAAAGCCGAAATTGATGAGCTGGATAATTACATTCGCCATGAACGCGACATGGAATTCAGTTATGCCGCGGTTAAACAGTTGGAAGGCAAATACCTTGTCCAAAACCGCGTAACGGGCGAAATCTACGAAAGCCCACAGTTTATCTATATGCTGATCCCAATGTCTTTATTTGCACACTACCCAAGTGAGTTGCGAATGAGTGTTGTGAAGCGTTTTTACGATGCCGCTTCGCAGTTCAAGTTGTCTTTGCCAACCCCTATTATGTCCGGTGTACGTACGCCGACACGTCAGTTTAGTTCGTGTGTACTAATCGAATGTGGTGATTCTCTCGACTCGATCAATGCCACCTCGTCATCTATTGTTAAATACGTCTCACAACGTGCCGGTATCGGTGTCAATATTGGTCGTTTGCGCGCGATTGGCAGCCCAATCCGAGGCGGCGAAGCTTACCACACAGGCATGATTCCGTTTATCAAACACTTCCAAACCGCCGTTAAATCTTGTTCGCAAGGTGGAGTACGTGGTGGTGCGGCCACGCTTTTCTACCCAATTTGGCATTTAGAAGTCGAATCTTTATTGGTACTGAAAAACAACCGTGGCGTTGAGGAAAACCGTGTGCGCCACCTAGATTACGGTGTACAGATCAACAAGCTCATGTACCAGCGCATGATTGAAGGCGGAACAATTAGCTTATTCAGCCCGTCAGATGTACCGGGTTTGTATGATGCGTTTTTTGAAGATCAGGTTGAGTTTGAGCGCCTTTATAAAATCTATGAAGCGGATGAGACCATTCGTAAAAAACAAGTCAAAGCGATTGATCTGTTTACTCAGTTAGCGCAAGAACGTGCTCAAACTGGTCGCATCTACATTCAAAACGTCGATCACTGTAATACTCACAGTCCGTTTGATCCGAAAAAAGCCCCGATTCATCAGTCAAACCTATGTTTAGAAATCGCCCTACCAACCAAGCCATTAAACTCGGTAGAAGATCCAAACGGCGAAATTGCGTTATGTACGTTATCGGCCTTTAACTTGGGTGCGATTGAAAACTTAGATGAGCTGGAAGATTTATCCGACTTGATTGTACGTGCCTTGGATAGCCTGCTAGATTACCAAGATTACCCAATCGAAGCCGCACGTATTTCCAGTCATGGGCGTCGCACTTTAGGTGTGGGTGTGACCAACCTCGCTTATTATTTAGCTAAACACAATGTACGTTATTCGGACGGCTCAGCCAATGCACTGGTTCATCGCGCATTTGAAGCAATTCAATACTACTTGTTAAAAGCGTCTAATCAACTGGCTAAAGAAACCTCACCTTGTGAGATGTTCTCGGATACTTACTATGCCCAAGGCATTCTGCCGATTGATACCTACAAAAAAGAATTGGATGACGTCTGCAACGAACCTTTACACTATGACTGGGAAGCTTTACGCAGCGATATTAAAAAACACGGTTTGCGTAACTCTACCCTAACCGCTTTAATGCCGTGTGAAACCTCGTCACAAATCACTAACTCAACCAACGGCATTGAACCGCCACGTGGTTTTATTTCGGTAAAAGCATCGAAAGACGGCATCTTAAAACAGGTGGTGCCTGGCTTTAAAGAGGTTAAGGACAATTACGAGTTATTATGGAAAATCCCAGATAACAAGGGTTATTTGCAATTAGTTGGCATTATGCAGAAGTTTGTTGACCAAGCAATTTCGGCCAACACCAACTACGACCCAACCAAGTTTGAGGACGAACGTGTGCCGATCAAGCAAGTATTGCAAGACTTACTTTACGCTTACAAACTGGGCCTAAAAACCTTGTATTACCATAACACTCGCGACGGCGCTGACGACTCGCAGGAAGATGATGGTTGTGCAGGTGGGGCTTGCAAACTTTAAACTGAGTTTGAATCAAGCGCTCATTTAAAAAGACCACCAGGCCTGGTGGTCTTCGCGTATAATTTTTTGATAATTATTATCATTTAAACCTATAGGAACACTGGATCATGAGTTGCCAAGAAAAAATGACCTACTCCACTTTTTGCCGTAATCAAAACGATGCGATGAAAGAGCCGATGTTTTTTGGCCAAAACGTCAACGTGGCACGCTATGACCAACAAAAATACCCGATCTTTGAAAAATTAATTGAAAAACAGTTAAGTTTTTTTTGGCGCCCAGAAGAAATCGATTTGTCCACCGATCGCGGTGAATATGCCAACCTGCCTGAAAATGAAAAACATATCTTTATCAGCAACTTAAAGTATCAAACTCTGCTGGATTCAGTGCAAGGTCGTTCGCCTAACGTCGCTTTATTGCCGTTAGTCTCAATCCCAGAATTAGAAACCTGGATCGAAACCTGGTCATTTTCTGAAACCATTCACAGTCGTTCCTACACCCACATTATTCGTAACATTGTGACCGACCCAAGTTTGGTGTTTAACGATATCGTGACCAACGAAGAAATCGTTAAACGTGCCATCAGCGTAACCGAACATTACGACCAACTGATTTATCTGACCAACAAAATGTATGCGAACTCAGTCGACATTGAAAACGATGCTGAGTTCCGTAAACAAATCAAAACCGCACTGTATTTGACTGTTGTGTCGGTAAATGTATTGGAAGCGATTCGTTTCTACGTCTCCTTTGCATGCAGCTTTTCATTTGCGGAACGTTCGTTAATGGAAGGCAATGCCAAAATCATTAAACTGATCGCGCGTGATGAAGCTCTGCATTTGTCAGGTACTCAGCACATGATTAACCTGTTACGCAGTGGAGAAGATGACCCTGAAATGGCGGAAATCGCCAAGGAACAACATGAAACGGTCATTGGTATTTTCCGCGATGCCGCCGAACAAGAAAAACAGTGGGCCGCTTATTTATTTAAAGACGGCTCTATGATTGGCCTAAATACCAGCATTTTGCAAAGCTATGTGGAATACATTACCAATGTACGGCTCAAAGCCTTAAATCTAGACCCTATCTTCCCGCAAAAAGGGAATCCTCTGCCTTGGATGAATAACTGGCTGGTGAGTGATAATGT
>NZ_DATCSL010000004.1:0-1239 GCF_036568485.1 Thiomicrospira sp. | reverse complement strand
TGGACTTCCCCTAAAACAGTAGACACTCCTTAGGTTAGAATACAACTTTAGGAGGGCACCATGTCCAAGCAACGTTTTACACCAGAATTCAAAGCTGAAGCAATCAAACAAATCACCGAACGTGGTTATTCCGTTAAGGATGTCTCAGAGCGCCTAGGCGTGTCAGATAACAGCCTGTACAACTGGCTGAAACAGCACAAGCAAGCCACCAACCCAGATCCAGTAGTGGCGCAGCAACAGGATTTAGCCGCTGAAAATGCCAAGCTCAAGGCTGCTTTAAAACGGGCTGAAGAAGAACGCGACATCCTAAAAAAGGCCGCCGCATACTTTGCCAAGCAGTTCAGTTAAGGTATGCCTTTATCCGCGACAACCAGAACTGCCATCCGGTACGGTTGATGTGCGCGACACTGCGCGTGCATCACAGTGGTTACTATCAATGGCTGAAGCGGCCTGAATCAAACAGAGCACGTGAGAACCAGCGTTTAACGGCACTGATTAAAGAATCATGGCTTGAAAGCGGCGGCATTTATGGTAGCCCACGTATTCACGTTGATTTACGTGAAGCAGGCGAAACCTGCTCTGAAAATCGTGTTGCCCGTTTGATGAACCTCGCTGGCCTGAAAGCTATCCGTGGCTATAAAGCGCCACGTTATCGGGCAGGGAAACCCGCTGTACCGGCAAAGAATCAGTTACAGCGTGAATTTACGTATGACGAGCCGAATAAAGCCTGGGTGACTGACATCACGTATATCAGAACCTACGAGGGCTTTTTATATCTGGCCGTTGTACTAGACCTGTACTCACGCCGTGTAATTGGTTGGTCAATGAAAGCCACTTTGGCCAAAGAGATTGTGTTGGATGCGCTGTTAATGGCAGTTTGGCGCAGAAAGCCGAAACAGTCGGTCATCATCCATTCTGACCAAGGCTCGCAGTTTAGCAGCGATGAATGGAAACGCTTCCTGGACACGCACAAACTCTCAGCCAGCATGAGTCGACGCGGTAACTGTTGGGATAATGCTGTTGCAGAATCCTTCTTCAGCTCACTGAAAAAAGAGCAGATTAAACGCCGGATTTATAACACTCGCGATGAAGCACGTAGTGACATTTTTGAGTATATCGAGGTATTTTATAACCGTCGGCGAAGACATAGCCATTTAGGGCAGTTATCACCGGCAGATTATGAAGAAAAAGCTAATCTCAACGAGGCTAATGAGTGTCTATGAGATTAGGGGAAGTCCA
>NZ_DATCSL010000003.1:0-2467 GCF_036568485.1 Thiomicrospira sp. | reverse complement strand
GGCAAGACAGATTGTAAGTGAACGTATTCCAATGGTTCGCGAGAACCTGCCGGATGGCGTAGGAGCACCAACAATGGCACCTATTTCTTCAATTATGGGGGAAGTTATGCTGCTGGGAGTGACATCAGACAGTCTGAGCCCGATGGAACTAAGAACCTTATCAGACTGGCAGATCCGTCCGCGGATAAAGGCTATTGGAGGGATCGCCAACGTAGTTGTGATAGGTGGCGATTACAAACAATACCAGATTTTCGCCGATCCCGGTAAGATGAAATATTACAACGTAAGCCTTGCTGAACTGACTGAAAAGGTGAAGGAGGCGAACACCAACGCTCCGGGTGGTTTTTTAAATCAGTACGGAAATCAATATATCATAAAAGGTAGCGGAAGGGCTTATGCGGTAGAAGACCTGGAGGAAGCCGTGGTGAAACAGGTGAACGGCCAGAGCATCAAGATCAAGGATGTAGCAAATGTGAAAATAGGTGCTGCTGACAAGATCGGGGATGGTTCCCTCAATGGAAATCCCGCAGTTATTCTCACCATCGCAAAACAGCCCGATGTCAATACCCTGCAGCTCACAGAACGCCTGGATGAAGCCATCGCCGAACTGGAAACCAGTTTACCAAAAAGCGTGGAGATCAAAAGTCAGATCTTCCGTCAGGCAGATTTCATTGATGCTTCCATTAGTAATCTGAATATGACCCTGCTTGAAGGAGCCTTTTTTGTGGTCATCGTATTGTTCATTTTTCTAATGAACTGGCGAACTACATTTATTTCATTGCTGGCCATCCCAATTTCTTTACTGGTATCCATCATTGTTTTAAAATGGTTGGGTTACACCATAAATACGATGAGCCTGGGAGGAATGGCTATCGCTATTGGTGCACTGGTGGATGATGCCATTATCGATGTGGAAAATGTATATAAACGCCTGCGAGAGAATATTCGTAAACCCAAAGCTGAAAGACAAGCTGTTATTAGGGTGGTAAGGGATGCTTCGGTGGAAATAAGAAGTTCAATCATCATTGCTACCCTTATAATCATCGTATCTTTTATACCGTTGTTTTTCCTTGGCGGAATGGAAGGTCGATTGCTGAAACCTCTCGGTATTGCCTTTATTACTTCAGTTTTAACTTCATTAGTGGTGGCAGTAACTGTTACTCCGGTATTATGCTCCTACCTTCTGAAAGATGAAAAAATGCTGAAGAAACAATCTGAAGGAACTCGGGTGGAGAGGTGGTTACAACAACGCTACGCAGCAACTCTGAACCGGGCACTAAAGATCCCGAAAACGATTATTGGAGTGACTGTAATTGCTTTCCTGTTAAGCATCGCCATTTTTACGCAGTTGGGAAGAAGTTTCCTTCCGGAGTTCAATGAGGGTTCGCTGGTGATCAGCGTTGTTGGTCCGCCGGCAATGTCGCTTGAAGAAAGTAATAAGACCGGAAGACAGGTAGAGCAGCTATTACTGGAGATGCCCGAAGTAGATGTAGTTACCCGAAGAACTGGGAGAGCTGAACTGGATGAGCACGCCCAGGGGGTGAATGCCGCCGAGATCGATGTGCCTTTCACTTTGGAAGATAAATCTAAAGAAGAATTCTTTGAAGACGTAAGGGAAAAACTGAGCATTGTGCCCGGGGTAAATATAACGCTGGGACAACCAATCGCTCACCGAATAGACCATATGCTTTCGGGAACAAGGGCAAATATCGCGATCAAGATCTTTGGACCCGATCTGCAACAGCTTTATGAAATAGGTAAAAGTGTTGAGGAGAATATCACACCAATCAACGGACTTGCTGATGTTGCCGTAGATCAACAGATCGAAGTGCCGCAGCTAAAGATTACCCCAAGACGCCAGATATTATCGGCTTATGGGATGACTGTAGGCCAGTTGATGGAACAGGTGGATATTGCCTTTGCCGGTCACGAGGTAGGTGAGATCTATGAAGGGCAGCAGTATTTTGATCTTGTAGTTCGATATGGAGAGAATTTCAGGAATAGCATAGAGAATATCAGAACTGCTTTGATAGGATTACCCAACGGTTCACAGGTGCCATTGGAACAGCTCGCCACAGTTTCCTCGGTAAGTAGTCCAAATACTATTAGCCGGGAAGATGTGCAGCGAAAAATCGTTGTGGCTGCCAATGTGCAGGGACGTGACCTGAGAAGCGCTGTGGAAGAAATCCAGGAAACTGTGAATACTTCGGTAAATATGCCGGAAGGATACCGGGTGGAATACGGCGGACAATTTGAGAGCGAATCAAGAGCCTCTCAAATGCTTTTGCTTACTGCGATTGTTGCCATACTGGTGATTTTCCTGTTATTGTATTTTGAATTTAAAAATGTAAAACTTGCATTCATTGTCCTTATCAACCTGCCCCTGGCACTCATTGGTGGGATTCTTATCGTGTACTTTACTTCAGGAATCGTAAGTATTGCTTCCACGATTGGATTTATCAGTTTA
>NZ_DATCSL010000002.1:0-4725 GCF_036568485.1 Thiomicrospira sp. | reverse complement strand
AATCGAGTAGAGTTAAACACAGCCGTCGTCTCCTTTTTGAAGTCTTTCTTTGGTCGGAAATCCTTCTATCCTAGGAACTACGGCTTTTTTGTCAACCCTTCTTTATTTTATTCCGGACACCAGTGCCAGGCCTGGTGGTTAATAAACATCCAACTGAATTCTCTGTTGTTTTTTAGCGTCTAACCAAGCCTGTTGCGCCTGGTCTTCTGTCCAGCTATATGCTTTTTGCCAAACATGTTTAATGGTTTGCTCAACCCCTTTTGCTAAACCAGTCTTATCTCCACACACATAAATAGTCGCTCCCTGTTGCCACAAGGACAACCAGGCCTGGTCGTGAGTTAATAAGGCATCTTGCACATACTGCTTTTCAGCTTGATCGCGTGAAAACACTGTGTGCAAATCTAACTGCCCCGCTTGTTGCCAAGCTTGTAAACTGGCTTGAGCTAAAAATCGCGTGGCTTGATGAGTTTCACCAAAAAACAATTGATTTTGTTTAGCACCGGCTTCAACACGCGCCTGCATAAAACCGATAAAAGGGGCTAAACCCGTTCCGGCGGCGATCATAATAATCGGCTGATTCGGATTAGCTGGCAATTTAAAATGCGCATTCGGCTTAATGTCGGCCTCCAGTTTTTCACCGAGTTGCGACTGCTGCATCCAGCTTGAAGTTACACCCTGACGCACTCGACCATCACGCTGATATTGAATCGCTTTATATAAAACATGCACTTGGTTTGGATGAGATTGCGGCGCACTGGCTATCGAGTAATAACGTGGCGCAAGCGGACTTAATAAATTAAGGAAGTCCGACCCCAGCTCGACCAACTCAGGAAACTCATTCAGCAAATCCAACACATCACGGCCTTGCGCATAGAGTTGCATGTCCGCACGCGACGACCAGGCCTGGTACTGATGCTGGCGCACCAATTTATTTAAAATAGCCGGGTCTAATAAGGTCAACTCAAGATAGTGGGTAAGTGCATATTCAATCGAACAGGGTTCAAAACGCCGAAGCTGAATGCTTTGGTTAGGCTTGAGTTTTAGCTTGTGAATAACTTGTTGAACTAGGTCAGCCGAATTTTGCCCCTTGATGGTAATCCAATCACCGGGTTCATACTCAAGTGGCGAATCGGCGGACAACTTGAGTAGATAGGCGTGAGGATCGCGGTCGTCCGGTGTCAGATCCAGTTGTTCTTCAATGCGTAATTGCATCGAATTAAGCGCGTAAATACTCGATTAACACCATCAACCAAGGCGCACTGACTAAAATGGTGACCGCTGACATTAAACCAGCAATCAAACCAATGCCCATTTGCGGAATGAAATTATTTTGTTTGATCTCGATATCGCTGATTTGGCGCTCAACGTGAGTTAAGACTTCCACTTGACGTTTTAATAGACCATTTAAGGTTTGGATTTGTTTAAACAGCAACTTCTGTTCATCTTCAAACTGAGTTTTGGTGCGACGCGTAAACTGATCGATATGGCGAGTTTGCTGTCCCATTTCGCGCATTTGCTCAGATAACTGACCAATCGAGGCATCCATTTGCTGCACGAGATTTTGAATCGCGGTTTTGTCTTCATTTAACCATGCGTAATCCGGATTCAGCATGTCCGACAAGTCAAGATCTTGCAGATAGCTTTCGCCACTGGGTTTATTGCGCCCTTTATGTTTGCGAATTGCTTGTTCAAGCAAAACACTTTTTGAGCCTAGTGGTTCAACGGATCTCAAATCAATCGCCATGGTTGCTTTCCTTCCTGTGTGGACATCTGCCCTATTCTGGTTTTAATACGGCTTGGTTTTCGTTAATTTTTTTATATGGATACGTTGTGTATCGAACTATCAAGCCATTAAGCAAACCCCATACCAAATCCTTCAGACCCCTTACAAGCTTGCAACAAGATTCAGTGATCAGGATAAAGTGATTGGATTGTCGTTATTCTAGCAAATTTTTTGACATAAAAAGCCAAAGCTTGCGTTATTTTATGCTTATTTTTAAACAAAATTTGAGCTAAAAATTCACTTAATTCAAATTTAAAATTCCTGCCAAAAAACAGCTTGCACCGACCCTTTCTGCCCACTATGATTGTGGTTTATTTCGCAATCATGAAGACCCATGCAAAAGACCAATTTTATTGAATTCATTCGCCAAACCGGCGTACTCAAACTGGGCGAATTCACGCTCAAATCTGGCCGTATCAGCCCTTACTTCTTTAATGCCGGCTTATTTAACACCGGTGGTCAACTTGACCAACTGTCGCAAGCTTATGCCGCCACCATTGCCAACTCCGGCATTGAGTTTGACGTGCTGTTTGGACCGGCTTATAAAGGCATTCCGCTCGCCGCCACAACCAGTGTCGCCTTAGCGCGTGATTACCAGTTAGATAAGCCTTATGCCTTTAACCGCAAAGAGGTAAAAGACCATGGTGAAGGCGGCCAAATAGTCGGTCACCCGCTTGAAGGGCGTATTTTAATTATTGATGACGTGATTACCGCGGGCACCGCGATTCGCGAATCGATTGACCTGATTCATGATCACGGAGCGCAACCAGCAGGCGTGGTCGTGGCTTTAGATCGCATGGAACGTGGCAAAGGTGCGTTATCCGCTATTCAAGAAGTCGAACAACAATATGGTTTGCCTGTGTTCAGTATTTTAAACTTGAATGATTTAATTGATTATTTGAGCACCCAGTCTAACAATGCAGACGCCTTAGAGGCGATGCGTTTATATCGACAAACCTATGGCATAGAAGATGGCCGATAAACTGCGTGAACTATTAATTTGGCGACATGCTAAGTCGGACTGGTCGAACGAAGCGCTCGAGGATAAAGACCGTGCTTTATCTGAGCGTGGTCGACGCAATGCTAAAAAAATGGCGGATTGGCTACAAGCGCAAGACTTGTTACCCGATGTGATCTTATGTTCAACCGCTAAGCGGGCGCAACAAACCTTGAACCGACTTTGCAAAGATTGTGATGTGCAGGTTTTTAATTTGGACTCGCTTTATCTAGCCAACTTATCTACCTTATTAACAGAGTTGGCTAAGGTCGATGGTAAACGGATTTTATTGATTGGCCACAACCCCGGCTTGCAAAACCTGATTGATTACTTACGCGACCTGCCGCTGGAGCAATCCAGCCAGGTTAAACTGCTACCGACTGCGGCGATCGCACAATTTATTATGCCAGCTGATTGGTCAGAATTAGAGCGTGGTGATGGCAAACTCGTTGCGATTACACGACCCAAAGACGTACAAACCCAAACTAACTGATCACCAGGCCTGCAGAATCAAGCTTAAGCCGACCAGCACAGTTAAGACCTCAAACGCTCGTTTCACCAGTTTATTTCCCTTTACGATCGCTAAGTGCGCACCTAAATAGCCGCCCAACAAGGAACCTAAAATAAGCGCGGGCAACCAGTTCCACTGAATATCGCTTAATAACCCAAGTGTGATGGCGCCACTGCCATTCCAGAAAATACCCACCAATATTAAAGTGTAAGTTACGGCGGTTTTATAATCTAACCCAAACCAACGCACCAACCACAAGGTAACAAACAGCCCTGTTCCAGAGGTTAATGAACCATTTAGTCCGCCAATTAACAGAATCACCAATCCGCCAACCACATAACCTTGGGTGGAACGATTTTGAATCGCTTCAACTTGCCCTAGCTGAGGTTTCAACCAGGAATACACACCTAAACCTAAGGTTAAAAGGCCTAATGCCAATTGGGCGAAACGATCTTCCACTTGCAAAATAAAGCTCGCGCCCACAATCACACCGGGCACACCGCAAGCTAAAATGAAAAGTGCAAAACGCCAATCTAAACTTGAGGTTCGCCAATGACGAGCGGTTGCTCCCAAGCCTAAAAACACACTGGCGACTTTATGGGTGGCGAGCGCAACCCCAAAAGGCAAGCCCAAAAACAATAAGGCTGGCAATTGCAGCAAACCCGCGCCACCGCCAGCTAGCGCCGACAGTAAATTGGCTAACAGTGAAATAATGAACAGCAGGATTTGATCGATCAAATAAAAACTCTAACAATAAAAAAAGCGAAGCTCAGGCTTCGCTTTTTGGCTAAAATCACACTAAATAAAAATTAGCGCGCCGTGATCAGTGTGCCAACACCCTCATCAGTAAAGACTTCGAGCATGACCGCATGTGAGACTCGACCGTCCACAATATGAGCCGCTTTGACGCCGCCTTGAACCGCATCCAACGCACATTGAATTTTCGGCAACATACCGCCGTAAATGGTGCCATCAGCAATCAACTCATCCACCATTTTGGCGTTTAAGCCAGTGAGCAATTCACCCTGTTTATTAAGCAGGCCTGGTGTGTTGGTTAATAACATCAGTTTTTCGGCTTGCAAAGCTTCAGCCACTTTACCGGCCACCAAGTCGGCATTGATGTTGTAAGAGTTACCTTCAGCATCCACCCCTACCGGGGCGATCACTGGAATAAAGTCACCTTTAATTAACATGTCGATTACGCCCGTGTTAATGCGTTCGACTTCGCCAACGTGCCCAATATCAATAATTTCAGGCACATCCATGCCAGGGGTTTGCTTGGTGACTTTAAGTTTTTTGGCCATAATCATATTGCCATCTTTGCCCGTCAAACCTACCGAGTTACCGCCGTGCTGATGAATCAAATTCACAATTTCTTTATTCACCAAACCGCCTAATACCATTTCGACAATATCCATGGTTTCGGTATCGGTT
>NZ_DATCSL010000001.1:0-10852 GCF_036568485.1 Thiomicrospira sp. | reverse complement strand
TTATTAAGTTTCTCACTGATTCCAAGCTGGGCTGAAAAGCCGCAGTTAATGGCTTTGGAAAACTATGAAGACCAAGCGATTGAAGGCTGGTTGGTGAGTGAGAAGTTAGATGGGATAAGAGCCTACTGGGATGGTCGAAACTTAATCAGTCGAGGTGGTCATTATTTAACTCCTCCGGCTTGGTTTACACAAGACTTTCCATCTTTTGCGTTAGATGGAGAGCTTTGGATTGGACGCGAACAGTTTGAGGATACCTTATCGGTTGTGATGACCCAAACACCCCATGATGGTTGGAAAAAAGTCGGTTATCACATTTTTGATGTGCCTAATGCCAGCGGTGGATTAATGGCACGACTTGAGGTATTAAACGAGTTTTTAATAAAGCATCCAGTGGCACATTTACAGGTTATTCCACAGCATAAAGTTGTTTCAGTTGAAGCGTTGCAGGCACGTTTAGAAAAGCTATTAAATCAGGGTGCCGAAGGTTTAGTCGTTCGAGATCCTAATGTGGATTATCAAATCGGTCGCAGTCAACAGGCGCTAAAAGTAAAACCAAAATATGACGCCGAATGTGCAGTAACGGGTTATACCGAAGGCCGGGGAAAATATATTGGACAAGTCGGTGCGTTAATTTGTGTAAATGCACAAAACCAATCCTTAAAACTGGGCAGTGGCCTAACGGATAAATTGCGTGCCAACCCACCCAAAATTGGCAGTCAAGTCACCTATCAATATTCAGGCTATACTCAAAAAGGTTGGCCAAAACATGCGGTTTATTACCGTCAGAGAAGCGCTGAATAATCCACTCAGCTTTAGGTCTTTAATGCCTATATCATGTTAAAATAACTTAATTATTTAATAATCAATACAAGGTCCCAAACAGTTTGTTTGGCCTGTGTTCGGCAGTTAAGGAAAAAGTATGTGTGGAATCGTTGGTGGCGTTGCTGAGCGTAATGTAGTCCCTATTTTGGTTGAAGGCCTAAAACGCTTAGAGTATCGCGGATATGACTCATCCGGTGTCGCGGTATTAGATGATCAAGGCCAAATTCGTCGTCAACGTGCCCTGGGGAAAATTAAATCCTTGGAAGCCAGAATTGATGAAGCTGAACACAAACTTGCCGGCCACATTGGTATTGCCCATACTCGTTGGGCCACACATGGCGTTCCTTCGGAAAATAACGCCCATCCGCATATTTGTAATAATCAGGTAGCCGTAGTACACAACGGCATTATCGAAAATTACCAGAAACTTAAGCAGAAACAGTTGGAGCTAGGGTATCGATTTACATCGGAAACCGATACCGAAGTGGTGGCGCATTGCGTTGCAGAACAACTCAAACATCAACCGAATTTATTAAAGGCGGTACAAACGGCGATTCAAAAGTTTGAAGGTGCCTACGCTTTGGGTGTGATGTCGATTACTGAACCTAACCGTTTAATTGCGGCACGTAAAGGCAGTCCTTTAGTGATAGGTGTGGGCATCGGCGAATACTTTATCGCCTCTGACGTCTCGGCATTGTTGCCTGTTACCCAAAACGTGATCTTTTTAGAAGAAGGTGATGTCGCCGACATTACACGTGACTCATTGCAAATCTATAATCAAGCTGGCGAACCTGTTGAGCGAGAAATCCGCGTATCGAATTTAAGTTCGGCCGCAGTTGAGCTGGGTGAACATCGCCATTACATGCACAAAGAAATTTTTGAGCAACCACAATCTATTATCGATACCTTAGAAGGCCGAATCACACAAGACCACGTGCTGGTTAATGCATTTGGTAATCAGGCTGAAGCCTTGTTTAAAGATATTCAGCAAGTTCAAATTATTGCTTGTGGTACCAGCTATCATGCAGGACTGGTGGCGAAATATTGGTTTGAAGATATTATCCAGTTGGCATGTCAGGTCGAAGTGGCGAGCGAATACCGTTACCGTAATCCGGTAATTCAAGACAAAACTTTATTTGTCACCATTTCTCAGTCGGGTGAAACCGCCGATACTTTGGCGGCTTTGCAGCAAGTGAAAGCCTATGCTAAAAAACATGCTTTAAGTATTCCGACTCTAACCATTTGTAACGCGCCTGAGTCTTCAATGACTCGTGAATCCGATTTAGTCTTTTTAACCCATGCTGGCCCTGAAATTGGTGTCGCCAGCACTAAAGCGTTTACAACACAGTTAGTTTCATTGGCGTTGTTATTAACCGCTGTGGGTAAAGTTAAAGGTTCGATGGATGAGGAGCGTGAAACGGTCATTGTGCATGGTTTGCAAAAACTACCAGGCCTGGTGCAAACCGCTCTCAGCCATGAAAATATCATTATGCAAATTGCGAATGGCTTTGCAGATAAACAAAATGCGCTGTTTTTAGGTCGGGGTACCATGTATCCGATCGCATTAGAGGGCGCGTTAAAACTTAAAGAAATCAGTTATATTCATGCCGAAGCTTATCCGGCAGGTGAATTAAAACACGGGCCTTTGGCGTTAATTGATGAGTCCATTCCGGTGATTGCGATTGCGCCGCATGATGACTTGTTGGAAAAACTCAAATCCAACTTACAAGAAGTGAATGCGCGTGGCGGTCAAATGATTGTGTTTGAAGATGAAAAATCTGATACCAGTTCTGATGGCACCTTCACCGTGGTTAAAACCACGACCAATGTCGGGCGTATTACCGCGCCGATTACGTTTAATATCGCATTACAACTGTTGGCTTACCATGTCGCTTTAATTAAAGGTACCGATGTGGATCAACCGCGTAACTTAGCCAAATCGGTAACGGTAGAATAAAAAACTAAGTCTTAAATAAACAAACTTTGTTGGTCGGGGCTGCTGGCGAAATAGGTCGCGGCTCCAGCGTAATCAATGCCATCAATAAAGTCACTTTGACGCCAGCCCATCAGTTCAATACTCATCTCACAAGCGGTCATTTTGACCCCCATTTCTAAACACAAATCACGTAACTCTTCAAAAGACACTTGGCCTTGTTGTTTAAGTTGTTTTTTAAACGCCCAGGTTGCAAAGCTCGTCATACCTGGTAAACCCCATACCAAATCAGGTAAAGCTTGACGAAAATCCAGTTGTCTCATCCCCGTTGGCCCAAACGGTAGATGAATTGGCATACCCGGGTTACCAACTGGGGATACTTTTAAGCTTTTGGTATCTTTTAATAAGCATCTAAGACCGTAAAAAGTAAAAAATAAATGCACATCTTTATCCATCACACGAGCGGTACTGGCGAGGATCATCGCCGGATAAGCCCAATCTAGCGAGCCTTTGGTTTGAATTAGACTGAGTTGACCAGAGTTTTCAGTGGGTTGCATGTTATTCCTTTGCCCATTGCAGTTATACGAGGATATTAACCCAGATTGACTGTTCGAAGCTAGATTCAATCTTTGATCGAGTCATAAGAGCGATTGCATTTCAGCAAATTCTAATCTAGAATAATCAACCGTTATAGCCAACTGAACCTAACGGTTAAAAAAAGCCCAAATTATGAAAGAATTAATCGATCCATTCCAGCGCAAGATTGAATACCTTCGAGTATCCGTGACCGACAAATGCAACTATCGCTGCGGTTATTGTATGCCTGAACAAGGCGTACACCCAGAAGGTAACCATACTGAGTATTTATCGTTTGATGAACTGACGCGGATTATCAAAGCGTTTAGTGAGCTGGGTGTTAAAAAAGTGCGATTGACGGGAGGTGAACCTTTAGTCCGTAAAGGTTTGGCTGAGTTTGCGGCGGGTTTAAAAGCCTTGCCAGGGATTGAAGATATCGCCTTATCCAGCAATGCTCATCATTTAGACAAGCACGCCGAAGCCTTGGCTGAAAGCATTAATCGCGTGAATGTGTCGATTGATTCATTAAACCCCAACAAGTTTGAACATATTACGCGTGGCGGTAATTTAGAAAAAGTCATGGCCGGTATCGATGCCGCTCTAGCGCAGGGTATGAAACCCGTTAAGTTAAATATGGTGGTGATGAAAGGCACCAACGATGACGAAATTGAGGCGATGGTCGACTTTGGCATTCAAAAAGGCGTAGAAGTACGTTTTATCGAAACCATGCCAATTGGCCCAGCTGGTGTCAGCATGATGGATCAACACTATGCCGCTGAAAAGATTTTGAAGCGGGTACGTGAGCATGTTGGCACCGATCTGATTCCGTCCAGCGGTCGTTCACACGATGGTCCAGCGCGTAATTATTTAATTGCTGGTACGGATGCCAAGATTGGGGTGATTTCGGCAGTTTCACAGCATTTTTGTGAAACCTGCAACCGCGTGCGTTTAACTGCGCGAGGCTTTTTAGCCTTATGTTTAGGGCAAGAAGATGGTGTGGATTTGCGATCGCCACTACGTGCGGGCGTGACTGATGAAGAATTACGTCAAATTATTATTGATGCGATTGCACAAAAACCAGAACGTCATTTTTTCAATGAAAATGTACACAATATCGAATTTAGACAAATGGTGTCGTTGGGTGGTTAAGGAAGGAACGAACATGGTTAACATTTTATATTTCGCAAGCTTTCGTGAAGTGTTTGGTCAAGCGCAAGAACAAATT
Source organism: Thiomicrospira sp. (assembly GCF_036568485.1). GTDB lineage: Bacteria > Pseudomonadota > Gammaproteobacteria > Thiomicrospirales > Thiomicrospiraceae > Thiomicrospira. The sequence goes on along the minus strand of NZ_DATCSL010000001.1, from coordinate 6,296 downwards.
CCAGCGCAGTTCGCTAATGTGGGTGAGCTGATTCATAATTTGGCCGAACGTGGTGAGCATTGGCGTGAAATTTTATTAGAAAACGCACAAGTTCAAATCGCGGTTAACCATGATATCGCAAATCGCGAAACTCCCATTAAAGCCGGTGATGAAGTTGCGTTTTTCCCGCCGGTAACCGGGGGCTAGGACATGAATAACCCGTTTGTGCGCGTGCAAATTGAAGACTTTGATTTATCCACCGAGGTGAATTGGTTGCGTGAAAACCATACAGACGTGGGGGCGGTAGTCGCGTTTGTGGGGACGGTGCGTGATATCAATGAAGGCGATGATGTGCAGCAGCTTGAGCTTGAACACTACCCGGGCATGACCGAAAAGGCGCTCGAAAATATTCGTCAAGAAGCCCATAAACGTTGGCATTTAGAGTCTAGTTTGATTATTCATCGCATCGGAAAAATGCAACCTAAAGATCAAATTGTATTGGTCGCCGTGGCCAGTCGGCATCGTGAAAATGCATTTGAAGCCAGTCACTATATTATGGATTATCTTAAAACCAATGCGCCTTTCTGGAAAAAAGAATGGACACCCGAAGGTGAACGCTGGGTAGACGCACGTTTAAGTGATGAACAGGCCATGAAACGCTGGCTGGCTTAATTATTTAAAATTTATTGAATCTGTCATTTCCCCGTTTAGCGGGGATTTTTTTGTGAGAAAGCTGATGAAAACCGTAGATGAAGCCATCGCCTATTTAGTGGCACAAGCCCAAACAAAAGCGGAGATTGAAACTCGACCTTTAAGCCAGGCATTAGGTTGTGTACTGGCGCAATCGGTGATCTCGCCCGTAAATGTCCCGCCGCATGACAATTCGATGATGGATGGCTATGCGGTGCGAGCTCAAGACATACAACCAGGCCTGGTGCTGCCAATTAGCCAACGCATTCCGGCGGGCAGTAACCCCGAACCTTTAGCGCCCGGCAGTGTCGCACGTATCTTTACCGGTGCGCCGATTCCGGCTGGTGCGGATGCGGTGGTGATGCAAGAGCAAGCCCAAACCTTAGAGGACGGAGTGACGTTTGAGGGCACGGTAACGCTGGGGCAAAACATTCGACAATGTGGTGAAGACATCGCTCAAGATGCGAGTATTTTAGAACCTGGTCAAATGTTACGCCCGCAGGATTTAGCGTTGATTGCGTCGGTAGGACAAGCACAGGTTGCGGTTTATAAACCTTTAAAATTAGTCACCTTTACCACCGGTGATGAACTGCTCGAGCCAGGCACAGCACCTCAGCCAGGCAAGATTTATAATTCCAACTATACCAACTTAATGGCGTTAGTGAGTCAGCTAGGCTTTGAATGGATTGATCTCGGACAGGTGGCAGACAATTTGGATGCGACTAAGACAGCACTCGCAAAAGCAGCTGAACTGGGCGATGTGATTATTACCACCGGCGGGGTTTCGGTGGGCGAAGAAGATCATCTAAAACCGGCGGTGGAAAGTTTAGGTAAGCTTGATATGTGGCAGGTCAAAATGAAGCCCGGTAAACCTTTGGCCTATGGCGAGGTATTGGGTAAGCCATTCCTTGGTTTACCGGGTAATCCGGTCTCGGCTTTCACAACCTTTAACTTATTTGCACGGCCTTTTTTATTACGCCTTCAAGGCAAGACACAAATAGAGCCGCAGTCGGTTTGGGTGCAAGCGGATTTTGACTGGTTAAAACCCGGTTTTCGGCGTGAATTTGTACGTGCGCGCCTACATAATCAAGCCTCACGCACACGGGCGCAAATATACCCACAGCAAGGCTCTGGTGTGTTGACTTCAACCGTTTGGGCAACAGGTCTGGTGGTGATTCCAGAAGACACCGTCATCCAAAAAGGTGATTGGGTCGAATATATTTCATTTAACGAGTTTTAGTTCACCTCAGAAGCACCAAGGTATGGTGGCTTTTACGAGCTTTCTTACCCTCTCCCCAGCCCTCTCACTGAGGGAGAGGGGGTAGATCCTCGTGTGTCTGTGATTTGAAAAAATAAAAGGAAAAGAACATGGCGGAATTGACGCATTTAGATGAAAAAGGCCAAGCACGCATGGTGGATGTGAGTGACAAGCAACATACCGAACGTGAAGCACGGGCCATGGCGGTGATTCGCATGTTACCGGAAACCTTAAACATGATTGCCGAAGGCAAACATAAAAAAGGCGATGTACTAGCGACCGCCCGTATTGCCGGCATTATGGCGGCGAAACGTACGCCGGATTTAATTCCGATGTGTCATCCGCTGATGCTGACTTCGGTTAAGGTCGAATTAACACCGAACTATGAAAACTCAAGTGTTGAGATCCTTGCTATTTGTAAATTAGTGGGTCAAACCGGCGTCGAGATGGAAGCTTTAACGGCTGCCAGTGTCGCGGCTTTGACGCTTTATGATATGTGTAAAGCGGTGGATAAAGGTATGGTGATCGATCAACTACAATTATTAGAAAAGAAAGGTGGCAAAAGCGGTCATTGGACACGTGAAGAGTAAATTACCAGGCCTGGTACCATCACCAGGCCTGGTTTTAAGTCTGATTAAAGCTTGCCGGGTTTACCGGTATGACAACTTGAAAGCCCAAATGGGGCGTAAACAGGGCAGAAACGAAACGCTCCTGTTAAGAGTGGAATCACGCCAATATAGCCCCATAAACCAATGGTTTGGGTGGCCGCTAAAAGAATTAAAATTAAGCCTACGGCAATTCGAAGCATGCGGTCGATGCCGCCAACGTTACATTTCATGTTACTTCTCCTTAAATGGGTGAACACGCGACAAAAGGTGCGTGTTCATTACTTTACGCCCACTGCTTCTGATATTGCAACTATTTAACTTCGATTGTACCGATCATGCCATCATCAAAGTGGCCAGGCTGTAAGCACCCAAAATAATAGGTGCCTGGTTTATCAAAGTGCCATACAACCCCGCCTCTTTGACGTGGTTTAAGACTGATCATATTTGGATCGTTGTGCGCCATATTGGGGTCTTGCTTCATCATTTGTGCATGCGTGTGCAATTCTTGTTGGTTACCAATCACAAATTCATGTTTATTTTGCCCCATATTGCGCACAAAAAAGCGTACGGTTTCACCGGCTTTTACTTCAACTCGATTTGGCATGAATTTATTCTGATCGTGCATATCAATTTGAATAGTTTGTTTCACATCCTGAGGGCGGCCTTCTCGCCCTACTTTAGTGCCATGGCTCATACCTGGAGTATGGCCTGAATGATTTTCATGCCCCATGCTATGGTTGTCATGTGATGGCTCACCATGATTTTCATGTCCGTTGTTGTGGCTGTGGCCAGATCCACCGTGATTTGCATGGTTTTGTGCCATAGATAAACCTGGAATAGTCGCGAGGCTTAAGCCGATTAAAAAATGTCGACGTGTAATGTTCATGTTAATGCTCCTAATAAAGCTAAATAAATACTGAGGGCTGAACCACTCAGCAGGTTAATACCAAAAACTTAAACCCAGCATATAATTGGTTTCACTGGTGGCGTGACCGACTTGATTAGCCAAATCTTTGGTTTCGCCAAATAGACCTTTCCACTCGACCCCAACATAGGGTGCAAATTCAGGTTTAATGTGATATTTCAAACGCAGTCCGGCTTTAAGCTCGGCTAAGCCCGCGCCTTCACCAAATTCGGTATCTTTGCTACTGAATAACTTGGCTTTTAGCTTAGGTTCAAGTTCAAGATCCTGCGTAAACATCATTTCGTATTTGAATTCAAGGTCGGCCGCGATGCGCCCGTCTTCATCGACAAAGGCTTTCGCGCTGGTATCAATCATATAGGGTGCTAAGCCTTGTACTCCAAGCCCTAGCCACTGGCGTTCATGGTCACCGCTATCGAAGCGAACCCCAAGTAGGCTATCCCAATAGGCACCAATTGCATGTGCCCAATAGAGTTCAGAATGAGCTTCAAATTCGCCATTTTCTATTTCACCTTCACTTTGGAATTGGAGCTTATTAAAATCCTTGCCAATCCACGCCTTAAGTTCATAGGCGGTGTAGTCGGTATCATCGGTATAAACCTGCTCAAGTTGGTCGACCATCAAGGCTTTATAAACATGTTGATCCATTAAGTGTAAGCGCTGGAGATCGTCATCGTTGTAACGTAAATCGCCACTGTAATCGAGTGGATCGCGCGCATCAGCCGGAGCCGATCCGCCTTGCATTGAGCCATGATCATGCACCATGGGTTCGGCTTCTTGCTGTGACCAGGCCTGGTGGTTTGTGAAAACCCCTATACTGAGTAAGGCACTGTAAATAAGTGTTTTTTTAAACATGCTGGTGTCCTTTTGTTTCATAACTTTGTTTTCAATCGGCGGGTCATTTGAGGTCTCCTATCAAGAGACCACCACCTCTCTAAACATGCCGGTATCCATGTGATACATAATGTGGCAATGCCAGACCCAACGACCCAGCGCATCGGCTGTCACTAAAAAGGACACGCGTTGAGCCGGTTGTACGCTGATGGTGTGCTTGCGCACTAAAAACTCTCCGTCAGGCGACTCAAGTTCACTCCACATGCCGTGTAAATGCATCGGGTGAGTCATCATGGTGTCGTTATGTAAAATCACGCGAATGCGCTCACCAAACTGAAAAGGAATAGGTTCAGATTTACCATATTCGACCCCATCTATAGACCAAACATAGCGATGCATGTTGCCGGTTAAGTGCAACTCAATTTCGCGCTCGGGTTGACGTGGATCTAGAGGGCCGCCGAGTGTGCGTAAGTCGGCATAGGTTAAGACGCGACGACCGTTATTGCGCAAGCCAATCCCCGGATCATCCAAGTTGGTTTTGGGTGTATCGACGCGCATGTCTACACTGGCACCGTATTCATGTTTTGAATGGCGAACTTGCTGGCTGGGTTTAGCTAGTGGGTTGTCGGCCATAGTGTGACCGGCATGGGCATCATGTGCTCCATGTGCGCTCTGATCCGCTTGAGTATCAGCCGCCATTTCATGAGCACTATGATCCATCGTATCGCCGCCCATATCATGACCGGCGTGGCCACCATGATTCATCGCGCCCATCATGTCTTGGGTTTCTAGCCATTGCACCGGATCCATTTCAGGCACATCCGCCGACATCCCCATTTGAGTGGCTAAGGTGCCGCGTGCGAATCCACTGCGGTCAATCGACTGGGCAAATAGGGTATAAGCCTCTTTTTCAGGTGTGACTAATACATCATAGGTTTCGCCTGGACCAAAGCGGAACTCATCCACTTCAACTGGCTCTACATTTTGGCCGTCCGCTTGTACTACGGTCATTTTTAAGCCCGGAATCCGCACATCAAAAAAGCTCGCGGCCGCGCTATTGATATAACGTAAACGTACGGTTTCACCCGCTTTAAATAAGCCCGTCCAGTTGGCTTTTTGTGGGGTGCCATTGGTTAAATATTGATAGGTATAACCAGATATGTCGGCTAAATCGGTGGGTGACATACGCATTTGATTCCACATATCACGTTTTTGCATTGCACCACCAAATCCGAGCTCTTTTACATCGCGGAAAAAATCAAATACGGTGGGTTGATTGCGGTTGTAGTAATGACCTTTGATTTTGAGTTTTTCAATAATGCGATGTGGGTTTTCATCGGTCCAGTCAGATAACATAATGACGTGTTCTCGGTCATATTCGATGGGTTCAGGGATCGCTGGCTCAACAATCATTGCGCCATACATACCTTGTTGTTCTTGCATGCCGGAGTGGGAGTGATACCAATAGGTACCCGACTGCTCTAGCGTAAATTCATAGGTGAAGGTTTCGCCGGGTTTAATGCCTGGAAAACTTACGCCGGGTACCCCGTCCATGTTGAAAGGCAAAATAATGCCGTGCCAGTGAATAGAGGTGTCTTGTTTTAAACGGTTGGTAACACGAATCGTGACCGTATCGCCTTCCTTGAAACGTAAAGTCGGAGCGGGTAAAGAACCATTAATGGTGACCGCCATGCGATCTTTGCCACTCATATTCACCAAGGTTTCATCCACTACTAAATCGATCTCAGTGCCTGACAAAGTAGATGCATTGCCCAATTGGGTGATTTTAGGATCCGCCCAAGCACTTGTCATCCAAGGTGATAAACCAAGCGCCGCCGACCCAGCCATAGCGTTTCTCAATAAATGGCGTCGTGAAATTTGTGTATCCATCGTTAAACCTCTTCTGTTTAATTTCAAAACCAGCATAAAACATAAGAGCTGTCGATTTACTGACCGCCCGATTACAAATTTGTCATTTATGCCCTTTATGGGGTGTTAGGTAGTT